>JAOUPZ010000050.1 GCA_029879595.1 Deltaproteobacteria bacterium
TCTCGCTCCAGATCCCGTTCTGATCGCGCAAAAACACATAGGCGGCTCCGCTGTTGAATAGCGTATCTCCCGCCCCGTCTTCCCCATAGGCTCCAATGACGGCATCATCGCCGTTGATGGATACCGAAGCCCCGAATAGATCATCCTGCTGGTAATTCGATGCCCGGAGAATATCCACCTCACTCCAGGTTCTGGTGGCGCTGTTTCTCTGGATTACATAAACAGCCCCGGCATCGCAGGCGCTGCCGGCGTTGATAATCAGATAGCAGGTGACGGTCCCCGTTCCCCCGTCTTCGTTCCTGGCTCCCACCAGCGCCGTATCGCCGCTGATGGACACGCTGAAGCCATAATAATCCTGTTCATTCATGTCGGAAGGATTCAGTTTGATCCGCTCCCTGGTGAACGGATCAAAGGGCCGACCGATGATGGTGACGGGCTGGGCGTAATTGGGAAGTTCATCCCTGGCGAAAGCCGCATAATGATAGCTGCCCGCCGCCATGTCATTCTCCACAACTCCTTGAAGCAGGGTGTCGGTTACCTCTGTGGCGTGTGGGTCGTCCAGGCCGGTGGGGTATACTCCGTCACTCCGCCGCAACAGCACCACGCCGGCCAGGTCCGCACTGCCCGGATTGAGCCAGGATACTTCAACCTGATTGTCCTCGTTCCAGATGGTCAGCCCGGTGGCTGGGGCAGGGGGTGTTCCGTCAGTGACGGTGATGCTGAAGGCCCCCAGGCAGGTTGGTGTGGCTGCGATGCCATCGCTGACGCAGATATCCACATTGGCGTATACTTGGCTGCCGGTCACGGGAATATCGGCCTCGGTGGGAATGCCGCTCAGGGCCCCTGTGGTGGTGTCAAAGCTGGCCCAGCCCGGCGTGTTGACTATCGAAAAGGTCAAGACATCGTTAGTGGGATCCACATCCAGGGAGCCCGGCTCAAATACAAAGGGGGCATCGGTTGCAGTTTCTGCCAGCGGAGTGCCCCAAACCTCGGGGGCATCGTTCACGTTGTTCACGGTAACGCTGAAAGGGGAAAGGCATGCCGGCGGAGACACCCCGTCATTCACACAAATCGTAATGCCGGCCGTGGTGCCCACATCGTCGTTTTCCGGGGTCCCTGAGATCTCTCCGGTGTTCCGGTTGAAAGCCATCCATGAGGCTTTGTTGGCGATGGAAAAGTATAGCAGGTCAAAAATGTCCTCATCCACGCCGTAGGGTTTGAAGCTGTAAGGCGTATCCTCATCCACGGTCGTGTCCGGGGTTCCGCCGATGGTGGGTGGATCATTGGTGTTAAGTACTATTATGCTGAAATCGAAATAGCCGATTCCGCCGTTGGAATCTATGGCCATCACGGTAAAATCGTTGGTTCCCACGTCTGAGTTTTGGGGGGTGCCGCCGAGTTCCCCGGTGGCGGAATCAATGGAGAGCCAGGTGGGGCCGGCCAGGGACCAGTTGAAACTATCACCCTCGTCAATGTCCCAGCTTACGAAGCTGTAATCGCTGTAAGGCTGTTCCTCAATGGCGATAACCCAGGGGTTGCCGATGATGATTGGATTGTCGTTGATGTTGCTAACCGAAACATCGAACGGCTCCAGACACACATCAGGGGCCTCCTTGTCGCTCACGCACACGATAAGACCCGTGAAAGTTCCAATATCATCGTTGGAGGGTGTGCCAGAAACCTCTCCCGTTATGCTGTTGATGGTGAGCCAGCCGGGTAGATTGCTTCCGCTGTAGGTCAACACCGTGTCAATGTCCACATCCTCACCGACTACCGTGAAGCTGTACTGCGAACCCTGGTCGATTGTGGTAATGGGTGCGCCGCTCAGCGAGGGCTCATCGTTCACCGGGTTTACTGTGATGGTGACGGTGGCCTGGCGGCTTTGTTTGGTGCCGTTGCTGCCCTGTACAAGGAAGGTATCACTACCGTTGAAGTTCGGATTGGGGGTATATACTGCTTTGTATTCGCCGTCCTTGTAATCGAATTCGCCAATGACTCCGTGGGACGGCCCGCCCTCCGTGGTAAAAGAGAGAATCTTGCCCCCCGGGGAAAACGTATCCAGGGTGATGGTCAATGCGGTATCCTCATCGGTGGATAGTTCAATATCCTTGACCGAAGGAGTACCGGTTTTTTCCTTGGAATCACCGCAGGTGCTTAACATGAATGCGCTTAAGATCAAAAAAGCGGTATATATCGCTTTTTTCAAAGCTTTCATATCAGATAGTTCTCCCTGGAGTTTTTGAAGATGCCAATAACTTCTCACTGCTACCATTGGTTTATTTGGCTTCCATCGTACTGTCTTCATTACTAGGATTCATTACAAATGGCAAGAAAAACAACGAATATTTTCTGATTTTCACTATGAATGCTACTGCCAGATAATAAACAATACTAAAATTAACAATGCCAGAAAAACTCCCCCTGGTGTTGAGATACAACCTGCTTTGAACGGATAAAATGAACCCGGCAACTTATGATTATTTATGAGGGGGAATTATGGCCAAATTCATGGGGGGCAAATAAGGCGAAAACCAGCCTCTAACCGGGCAGACCACCGGAGATTTGGCAGGGGTTTGACTGGTGGGTTTAAATCCCTGAAAATTATTGCGAAAACCAGGCACTAAAAAGTCATTTGTTTTGAAAACAATTTGTTTTGAAAACAATTTGCCTTAAAGGTGCCACCCAAAGTGGGCCACACCATCCGCAAAACTGCCGGCATGCTCCTTTTCGCAGGCCGTGAAATCGGATGATCCCTCCCCGGAAAACACAGGAGAAAGCCATGACAAAACCCCACGGATCCACCTCGTCACAGATAAAGGCCCTGGCATTTGATGCCTATGGGACCTTATTCGATGTCAGCTCTGTTTCGAGCTGCTGCGAAGGGCACTTTCCCGGCAAGGGAGCCGCCATTTCCGATGCCTGGCGTCAAAAACAGCTTGAATACACGTGGTTGTGTTCGCTGATGGAGCGCTATGTGGATTTTTGGGAACTGACAAGCCGTTCCCTGCGCTTTGCGTGCAGGGCCCAGGGAGTGGAGCCCGGCGAGGAGGCTTTGGTGGATATGATGGAAAGCTATCTTCGCCTGGAGCCGTTCCAGGAGGTAGGGGCCGCGTTGGAATCCCTGAGCCGGAGTATTCCCCTGGTGATTCTTTCCAATGGCACACCGGAAATGCTGCTGAAGGTCACCCGGCATAATGGGTTTTCCGGCTTTTTCAAGGAGATACTCAGCGTACATGCCCTGTCGGTGTACAAGCCCTCGCCCCGTGTATACCAGATGGCAGAGGAATCGCTGGGTCTGCCCCGCCGGCAGATCGGTTTTGTTTCCGCCAACGGGTGGGACGCAGCCGGCGGGAGGGCCTTCGGTCTGCATACATTCTGGATAAACCGCTTTGACAGGCCCCGGGAAACACTGGGATACGAGCCCCATCTGGAAATCAGCACCCTGGACGACCTGGAGCCGTTAATAAGATAACGCGTGGCCTGAATGGGAGAGTTCCTGATTGTTCAAAGTGAGGCCACCGCTCTTTAACCAGAACGGTTCCCGGTAACGGGCAAGCAGAAGGATCTACATGGCCGCTATGATCAGGAAGGTTCGCTATACGGAACTGATGGAAGGAATGCTTATCGGTGAAGTGACCGAGTTATCCATGGACTACACGATGCTCACACCGGAGACGCTGGATTTTGTCCGTCAGTACTTTGCCGGAGCCAAGGCGCGGGTGCTGGAGGAAGCGGGGGAAAAAATCCTGCCGGTCGGTCAGTTGAAACCATTCGATCAGCTCCAGGGAATTGCTGAAATTCCTTCACAGTCGGCAATCGCCAAAGTGAGTGCAAAATCGGGGGAGTTCCTGGGGCGCCACGGCCTGCTGGAGTTCATGGTGCGGATTCCGAAGGAGCACATGGAGGGAATGCCCTCGGGAGAACGGCTGAAGATCGGATCGGCTGAGGCCCGCAGGCTGCACCAGATGAGACTGGATGAAGCGCGAAAACTGCTCTCGGTCATGCAGAAAGCGCCGGAGCAGAGGGCCAGGGCCTCATCCGCGGTGGAGGAACTGCTGGAAATGGGGCGCCAGGGAAAAATCTCGGCCAGGGGAGTGGAAGAGGTGGTGGCTGAAATCATCAATACGGGATCGACCCGTGCCCTGAAGGCGCTGGCCGGGCTCAAAAGCAGCGACCAGACCTATGCCCACTGCACAGACATGGCGGTGATTCTCCAGGATGTTTATTCGGAAATTCTTTCCCTTTCAGGCCGCGGGGCGGCAGCTGCCAACAAGAGGTTTGCGCTGGTCGCGGGCTTCATGCACGACATCGGCAAGAGCGAGGTCCCCAGGGAAGTGCTGGAAAGCAGGGAGCGCTTTGACCCGGATTCCAAGGAGATGTACCTGCTGCGCAATCATGTCACCTATGGAGCAAAAATCCTGCAGGATCTGGGTATGCCGGCCCAGATAATCAACGTGGCCCACTACCATCATGTCAAAATCGATCAGGGTTTGCTGAACAGCTATCCCCAGGTGAAATACGATAATGTGCTGCCCATGACACGCCTGGCGGCCATTGCGGATGTGTACCAGGCCCTTATCGGCCGGCGATCGTACAAAAGGAACTGGGTCCCTGGCAAGGCGGTAGAGTATCTGATGGGGCTGGCAGGTACGGAGTTTGACAAAAAAACGCTGGAGATGTTCATCAAGGTCATGGGAAAATACCCGGTGGGGTCATTGGTTCGCCTGAACACCGGAGACCTGGGGTTTGTGATGGCCCTGGGACCGGCCGAGTTTCCTGAGCGTCCCCTGGTAGCCGTGGTGGAAAACGCCTCTGGAGAAATCCTCTCCAGCCACACTCTGGTAGACCTGATGCTTGACCCTGAAGTTGGCGTGGAGGAGGTGGTGGACCACTACGATCATTACAACCAGTCGGAAGACCAGGCGTTCAATCTTTTCATGTCGGTAAATGCAATCTGATACAGAATATTTCCAATACCTGCTGGGGCGCCTGGATGAAGCGGTCGATCTTTCCCTTCTAGCCGGGTTTCTGAAATACACCCCGGCCGGTGAGCTTGCCCATGCTCCGTTCTCCCTGAATCCTTTTCCAATACCGGCCGGGGTATCCGGGGAGATGGAACAGCTCACCCCCATCCTGAACAGCCTGATGCTGGGTGTTTCCAGGGATCTGGATTTCCTTCGGGAAACCCTGGGGCCCGCGGCCCGCTCCGATGAGTTTCTCGCCAGGCTGCTGAAGATGCTCCGCCCGGAGGAAGAGCGCCAGCCCATGCGGCTGCTGGCAACCCGGAGCGATTATTTCCTTTCCGGCGGCAAAGGTAGGGGAAAGGCAAAGGCCGGCGCCGGCGACACCTTCGGGTTCAAACAGATAGAGATGAACACCATCGCAGCCGGATATGCGGGGCTCTCGCTTTTGATCTTCCGCCTGCACAGCTTCCTCATGGCGGCGCTGCCGAAGGCCGGCAGGATGCTGGAAAACAAGGCTCTCCCCGAGGTGGCCGATATCATGTCCCTGGCCCTGGCCCGCTATGGCCACCCCCGGGGCCGGGTGTTCATGATCGTGCAGCCCGGCGAAAGCAATATCTTCGACCAGCGGCTTATTGAGTTGCAGCTGCGTCAGCGCGGAGTTGTAACGCGCAGAATCACCCTGGATGAACTGGCCCGGGAGGGCAGGCTTGAGCAGGGGCACCTGCAGGCCGGCGATGATGTCGCGGCCATCACATATTTCCGGGCCGGGTACGGGCCGGAGGATCTGGCCAGCCCGGAGGCAATGAAGGCCCGGGAGATGATTGAGGCCTCATCTACCATCTGTGTGCCCACCCTGGCCGAGCAACTGGCCGGCACCAAAAAGGTGCAGCAGGTGCTGGCCCAGCCGGGAGAGGCGAAAAGATTCATCCCGGCAGGGGATGTCAGCCGGGTGGAAGGGGTGTTTCCCGGGCAGTGGGACCTGGAGCAGCCCTTTGGAAACGGTAAAAAACCCGCCTGGAAGGCCGCCTTTGAAAACCCCGCAGGCTTTGTCCTGAAGCCTCAGCGCGAGGGAGGGGGGCATAATTTCTTTGATGGGGAGCTGCGCAACCTGCTGCTTGAACTGCCTGAGGATGACCGGTCGGCGTATATCCTGATGGAAAGACTGCGCCCGCCTGAGCATCCGGCCCTGCTTGTCCGCCAGCGCAAGCACATCAATGTCATGGCGGTGAGCGAGGTAGGGCGTTTCGGTGTCCTGTTCACCGATGGCGCGAATGAAATGATAAACAAGGATGTGGGCTATCTGGTACGGACCAAAAAGGCGGATTCCCTGGAGGGGGGTGTGTCGGCAGGGTTCGGCTATCTTAGCAGCCTGATAGAGCAGGAGACCTGAGTGTTTCCCCGGCCGGGCCTGTTCGCCAGTCCGGCAAATCAAATTATGTTCGAAATCATTGATCTTTCAAATGAAGTATCGTATGAAATAAATAGCACAAAAGGATCACCGGCAGGGGGGGGCAAAATACGTCGGTCTCCTGCGCCGGAATGTTAAAAACAAGGTGGAGTTTAAAAGGGAGTATTTTCGGAGCATATCCGAATACGTGAGCGAGAGGACCGTGAAATGGCAAAGGATTACGAAGTCCGGGAGGAATATCAGGATAGTTCGGTGCAGCAGTTGTTGAATGCCCCGGTGACATGCTTTCAGGGTGTGGGGGATATCCAGTCGGAAATTCTGGAACAGTATTTTGACGTCAAGACGGTCAAAGACCTGGCCAATCTTCCCCACTTTCTGGAAGCATTGCGGGTTCAGGAATTCGTCGTAGATGGCAAGGACGTCGGGGAAAAGACGGTTGCGGAGGCGCAACAGCAAAAAGGGGTAGCCTTGAAAATACGCAAGGAGGAGAGCAAACGGCGTGTCTCCGACCTGATGACCGCCCCGGCCCACCTGCTATCGGAAATGACCCCTGCCCAGGACCTGGCACTGTACGATGCCTTTCGCATCACGAATCTCAAGCATCTCGCCCAGAACAGGATCATGCTGGAAGCCCGGGTTATCAGCTATCTGGCTGGAGAGGGAGCCGGCGGGGCACATGGCGAAGAGGGTGCCCTGGCCACCATTCTGGGATCACGGGAAAAGACCAGCCGGGGAACCTCCGGAATCATCGGCAGGGTGGATGAGGATGTGACCCAGCATGTTCAGGAAAGAATCAACGCCCTTAAATCAAGGGGACGGGGTCCGGCCGTATCCGACTCCGTCAGCAAGAGCCGTTCCGATTCGATCAGGGAATTGAGAGGCCGGGACGCCGGGGCATCCAGGAGCGCCGCCATCGCCGGTGGAACTGCGGCCAGCGGAGCTGCGGCCGGCAGGGCGGCGGAGATACTGGCTCAGCGGGAAGGAAAGCTTTCCGGAGAGCAGGCGATAACCAAATCGAAGCCGGCGCCGACGGCTACCAAGGTGGCGGAAAAGGAAGAGCCCGTGGTGCTGCCCACGGAAGAGAGCGAGCAGCAACAGCCGCCGCCGCCGGAACTTCCCGAGGAGCGCAGGTTCCCCATGCCGGCCATCATGGCCGCCGCAGTGGTCCTGCTGCTGCTGCTGGTAGGATTGATTTTCATGTTCAGCGGCGGGGAAGAAGCGCCCGAGCAGGTGGCCACTCAGCCTCCGCCCGCAGAATCCCAGGAGGAAGTGCGGCCCGGCGCGCCTGATACATCAGGCTCCGGTGGGGCTGGCGCACCTCAGGCAGAAGGCGCCCCCCAGACCGGCTCCGAGCCGGGAGCGGCACAGGTGGCGGCCACCGAGGAGCAAAAGCCTCCTCCTGCTTCTCCCCAGGTGGAAACGCACCGTGTGGAGCGCGGCGAAAACCTCTGGGGGATAAGCCGGAGCAAATACAACGATCCCTTCAACTGGCCGTCGATCTATGAGGAAAACCGTTCCCAGATCACCCATCCGGACCTGATCCACCCCGACCAGGAATTCCGGATTCCCGCCAGCCCGCAATACAGGTTCCCGGAGCATCCTAAGGGGTATGCGCCACGGCGCTAGGGCGGCTGCCATAAAGCAGGGCCCGCCGTGGGCCCTGCGTTGAAAGGAAGGATTGCTGCTGTTCCGATTTTTTTTTTATGAAATAAAGAACAAAAGTGGGGAATGTTGGGGCACCCCCCGGGTGGAGTCCTCAAATTCCGAGCCTTCGATCTGCTTATTCCGGGATCTGCGGGGCCCGGCGGGCATTTATTAAAATTTATAAAACCAGTCAGTTGCCTGGCAACGCATAAGGGATCTCTTGTCAGAAACCCATCTAGAATTTATCACACGCCTTTTTTCCGAATATGATGAACTGGCGCTGAAGCTGTTTCGCAGCGTGGGAGCAGAACTGAAAGAAGATGGCTCCACCGTCACCGAACTGGATAAACTCGCCTCACGGATGTTCATGGAGGCTTTTTCAGGGCAGACTCCGGATTTCGGGATAATCTCAGAGGAGGAGAAGGATTTCATCCGTACCGACGCCGAGTGGAAGTGGGTGATTGATCCGGTGGACGGCACGGCCAGTTTCAGCAGGGGCTATCCCATCTGGGGCGTCGGGGTGGGGCTGCTGCACGATGATGAACCATGCGAGGGGTATCTGCGGTTTCCCGCTCTGGATGAGACCTATGCCTTTTGCCAGGACCAATTGTATATAAACGGCCAACCGGCTGAGTTTCCCCAGCCCTCACCTGTGGAAGACAGCCGAAATATCCTCATAGACGCCTCGGCTCATAAAAGGATAGTGGACAGCAGCCCCTTCCGGGATGTGAAACTGCGTATTCTGGGCTCGAACCTGTACCATATGATCTCATTGGCCATGGGACGCTGCGAGGCCATGATATGCGGAAGGGTGTCCCTTTGGGATCTGGCCAGCGCACTGCCCCTTACCCGGGCCAGCGGGATGGTGGAGTCCTACCTGGATGGGTCCAGCTTCAGGGTCTCCGACCTCAGACCAGAAGACCGCTATCGCCTGCCCAAGGCCCTGGTAATAGCGCCTCGGGAAACCATGGAGGAAATCCAGCCCCGGGCGGCGATGTCGTTTAGCCGTTAAGCCCCATTTAAGCCCCATGAACGGAACTGCTCCCGCATCCGGACAATGACCGCCGGCCCTGTCGGTCAGGGGTACATCTTGCGGATCTTATTGGCCAACTCGGTTCCGATCTGCCGGGACAGACGCAGGGCCAGCTTGCTGTCGTCCTCGGTTATGGTCCGTTTTTCAATCTCAAAAATGGTGGCATAACTGTTTATCCTGGCGTCTGCTGAGCGTGGGCTGTCGTCCACCACCGCCATCTCGCCGATGCAGTCCCCCGGACTGAGTACAGATACCAGCTTGTCGGCACCATCCTGGGTTTTATAGATTCCCACTTCTCCGCTTAACAACACGAACATGGATGAGCCCTCATCACCTTCCCGGAACAGGAAGTCCCCTTTTTTATATGTCCTGGTGGGGCAGATGTTGAGCAGCCGCAGCAGGTCCCGGTCAGAGAACCTGGCAAAGAAGTGCAGATTCCTCATGTCTTCCAGAACGGAGATCATGTTGGGATCGGGCTGGCCCATGGCGTCCAGTATGGCCCGTTTGAGCAGGTTCTCGTTGAAGGGTTTTTGCAGGAAGCCCAGTATTCCCGCCTGTGAGCCGGAACGCAGCACCTCCGGGCCGATGGAATCGGCGATAAGCATATAACCGGTCTGGCCCGCCCCTGGATGAATGCGCACCTCACGCACTGATTCGAAGATGTTTTCCCAGCCCACGCTTTCCTCGTAGATCACCAAGTCTATGGTGTACTCGCTGAAGATGTCGATGAGGAAATGGGGCGTGGTGCGCATCCCCACCATTTTCACCATATCCAGACTTTTTAGCTGCTCTGCCAGTTTCTGGCAGCGCTCTCTGTCCGGGTCTACCACCACGATGTTCAGATCATGGTTAAGGGCCTGAAAACCTGCAGGTTCTCCGGAGTTGCCAACCTCTGGTTTGCCTTGCTCGTTCATCGCATCCTTTTGTGTTCGATGGGCTTGTATGATTGGTTGATTTGTATTCTGACACTAACGAGTGTCAGTGTTTCAGTCAAATCAATAAGCCGTTCAATAAGTAGTTGGACGGGGATCCCCCCCTCCAGTTCTCTGTCACCGCACATGGTACGGGAACAGTGTTATGAAACCATGCTGCCGAACAGCTCTGTTAAGTCAGTTGGTATAATGGGCAGGGCAGATATGGTCCGGATGGCCTGAAAAGGACTCCGGCCCACAAGATCGCATTTGATCAGGATCGCTTTAATTAATTTTCAAAACCGCCCGCTTGCTTCTCTCCTGCTTGACATGAATAAAATTAGTGTTTATATTACATGTGTGGCGTTATTAATGTCAAGGTGCTATCAAAAAAAAAATTCAACACATTGTAATGATAATTCATAGACCCTCATAACCCAGGACGGTCAGCACTCTGTTTCCGGGGTGACGGCGGACTCCCCGGAGGCCGCTCCGCTTTGAGAACACTGATTTTTTGCTCTGATTTTTCTGTGAGTTTGCTGAAGGACAGGCCCCGCGGATTGCAGGCCGGCATTGACAGTTCACCCATGATGGAAGTAGAAGGTAGTATCTGAGTCGGGTTTATTTTTCAGGGGGCAGAAACCTGAAAAACGGCCCGGCACATGGGGCAGGGGAATACCGGGGGATTAATGGAGAAGCATGGCGGCACGGCCTGTTGACAAGGGCAGGGAACTCAATCCCTGGCCTGGAATATTGATTAGACTGCTCCCCTGGGGGCTGGGGGCGGCCGCTCTGGTTTGGGTCGCTACTGGGATTTCGGCAAATGTGCAACAGCACCGCGTGCTGGGCGAGTTAGCCCAGGAGCGGCTGGAATCATCGGAAAGCGGAGACGACTTTTCCCTCAGCAGCCTGCACAAACGTACCCCTCCTGAAGGCATCCACCGCATACAAAAATACATTGAGCTTTTTCAGAACGGGCAGAGGCGCCGCCTGATAGACGGCCTGGGGCGTTCCACCAGATACATGGAGGGATTCCGCAAGATATTCCGGGATAAGAGCCTGCCGGTGGAATTAACCTACCTGCCCCTGATAGAAAGCGGTTATGTGGCCACCGCCGTTTCTCCGGCCCAGGCCGCCGGAATATGGCAGTTCATCGAGGATACCGGGCGCAGGTACAACCTGGAGCGCACTCCCTGGAGCGACCAGCGCATGGACCCCATGGCCAGTGCCAGGGCGGCCGCGAGTCTGCTGGGGCATCTGTACAAGCGCTTTGGCAACTGGGAGCACGCGCTGGCGGCCTACAACTCCGGCGCCCGGACGGTTGAATGGGCGATCAAGGTAAATAAAAAAGCCGGCAAGCCAACCCACTTCTGGGCGCTGGACCTGCCGGAGGAAACTCAGAACTATGTGCCGAACTTCCTGGCCGTGGTGCTGATCGCCAAAAATCCTGACGCCTTCGGGTTCACCGAGATTCAATACCAGCCCAGGCTGGCCTATGATCTGATAAAGGTTTCTCCCGGCACCTACCTGCACGAACTGGCAACCAGGCTGGATATTTCCCAAAACAAACTCTGGGAGCTCAATCCGACCCTGGTGCTGGGACAGGTTCCCCCCGGAGAAACCCCCCAGTCCATCCGGATTCCAGATGGCCTGCGTGATCTGATTCCGGCCAAGGTGGCGGAATACAAGGGACGCCTGAAAGACTGGGTCCTGCACCGGGTGAGCCGCGACGACACCGTGGACACGCTGGCCAGCCGGTTCAGGTCGAAATCCGAGAGAATACTTCAGTTGAACCGCCTGGACGGTGATGAAGACCTGATCCAGCGTGAATTCGTGATAATTCCACTTTAATACCGGGGCTGGCGGATAGTTAGTCCGGCACCCGGAAGAGCGCTTACTGTCCGGGGCCGGTCCGGCCCGGGTGACGGGAGTGTTTCCGCCGATTCAAAGGGAGACCGGGTGATGGCTGGCCGCAAGGGTTTGCCGGGGGTGCTTTTCTGGCTTATCGCGCCGATGCTGCTGGCATTGGCGGGCGCCTCCGCCCAGGCTGCCCTGCCACCACCGGTGGCCCTGCTGGAGCTGACGCAGGATGATCCGGAACGGCATGAGGCCCGGATATTAACCCAGCGCCTTCAGGAAGAGCTGGAGGGCTCCCGTTTCTGGAACATGCTTCCCCGTACAAAAGTTACCGCCGCCCAGGCCGCCATTGGAGAAGGCGTGGTGCGGCCCTGCTTCCAGGCCGGCTGTGCGGCCCGCATCGGGCTGGCCGCTGGGGCGGAGTGGGTGGTTGCGGGACGACTGGAAAGCGCCGCCGGGCAGGACTGGACCTTGCGGCTGCTGGTGGTGAGGGTGGACACCGCGGCATTGGAACGCAGCGAAACATTGCTCATCATGGGGGGGTACCGGGCGCTTACCGGCGCCGGGGTGATCAGGGCGGTGGAGTTGCTGCTGGGGAGGTCCGGCGGGGCCGTTGCCCTGGAGGACGAGGAAATTCTGCCTCCGGTGAAGATGCATGCCCGCAGCCTCATCCAGGCTGGATATGGCTGGGGCGAGACCAGCCTGACCGCATTTCCGGGGACGGCCGACTCCAGGGATCTGCTGGAGGAGTACCTGTCATGGCACGGGCTGTGGGTTTCCCATGAACGGGTGCTGGAAAAAAGGATGGGCCTGGGGATGGATCTGGCGTTCCGGCTGGAACTGGGAGGGGGACTGATAACCTCCGTGG
>JAOUPZ010000332.1 GCA_029879595.1 Deltaproteobacteria bacterium
CCGATTATCCCCCCTTGGAAACGCCGAAAGAAACGGGGGCCACCGGGGGGGGGATTTAAGGACCCGGAGACGACAAGGGGGCAACCCCCGGGGCGCACCTGGTTTCAGGCCTGGAAAAATTGACTATTTTTCCTGATGCTGGTATTATTTTCCGAATAATTCCAGCTGGCGTCCTGCCTGGACTACGGGCTGCACCGCCTGCAAAAGCATTATTAGTTTTAAAAAAGGGCACGGTTTTTCAGGCATTACCCGTACAAAGTCCGGTTATTCAGCAAGGCTTGAAATTAAGCAGTGCCGGATCACAGCATTGCTGGTTCACAGTAGTGCCGGATCACAGTATTGCCGGATCACAGCAGTGCCGGATCACAGCAGTGCCGGATCACAGCAGTGCCGGATCACAGTATTGCGGGTTAATAAAAAAGCCCTTTCCGTCAGTGGCGGCAGGGTCAGCGCAGTTTACATTCCTCAGCGGGGACGATCTCCATGAAAGCATTTTCCATCCGAAACACCGACCGCCTTGCGGTTCCGGGCCTGAAATTTCTACTGCTTGTTTTCCTGGCCGCGCTGCTGACGGCCTGCGGGGGCAAGAGCGACAAGAAGGATGAGTTATCCGGCAAGCCGCTGTCCCTGCGGTACGGCAGCGCCGCCCTGCCCCATCAGGAGGTTCTGGTTGCCGGCGATGTCAAGCTGTACATCATCACCAATGTGGAGGTGGGCAAGTCATACACGGTGAGCCTGACGGACATGATAGACGATGCCGACCTGTACGTTTACCCCGACAAGTCCCTGACGGATGGGACGGAGCTCTGTTTCCAGGCCCTGCTGGGCCCATCGGATGAAAGCTGCACGGCGACGCCAGCCAGCACAAGCATGTATGTGTATGTGCCCGACTACTCCTGGTCCGGCAATACCATCAAGCTGAACGTGGTCATCAGCGGCGCGGTGGATACCCTGACCTACGGCACACCCGAACTTCCCGCCAGTTTGTTCATACTTCCGGCCTATACGGAAAAATACGAGATCACCGGCCTGACGGCGGGTGCCCTGTACCAGGTATCGCTCACCGGGGTGACCAACGACATTGATCTTTACGTTTTTAGCGATCTGGCAGCGACGACACAGTTGTGCGGGTCCTACAACTATGATTTCGCCAACGAGAGTTGTCTGGCCACCTCCACTGCCAGCGTGCTGTATGTAGTTGTGGACGATTTCTCCAATCTGGGCTCTACATATTCATTGAACGTGACTTTGGGCGAACCCCCGCCCCAACTGGCATTCGGAACGGCTGATCTGCCCTTCACCGGCGGCTCAGTGCCCGCCAATGGATCCGTGTTATACGAGATCACCAGCCTGATTGGGGGTAATTCAATACAGGTGCTGTTGTCCGGGTTGACGCAGGATGCCGATCTGGAAATATATTCCGATATGGGAACCAAAGCCGTGAACCAGGAATGCGTTTCTTACACCCTGGGCACCGTTAATGAGCTTTGTGAGTTCTTCCCGGCGGGAACATCAATATTTGTAAAGGTGATAGATGCCTCGGGCATAGGCACGACCTTCACGCTGGATTCGTATTGACAGCCAGTTCATATCCTTTCTGTTAAGCATGCGCCCCCTCCGGCCCGGCCTCGCCGCCGGGTCCGGCCGGGGGGCGGTCATTCCACCTGAAATTTCTCAACAGCGGCATTCCACAGCATCCTTTCACAGCATCCTTTCACAGCATCCTTTCACAGCAGCATTCCACTGCGGCATTCCACTGCGGCATTCCACTGCGGCATTCCACTGCGGCATTCCACCAAAGGCGGAGCCACTGGTGGGCGCCAGAGGGCGCTGCTGCGCTGCGGCCCGGCGCGGCTCCTGCTGCCGGTATGCTGTGCCCTGATGCCTGAACGGCTGTATGGCTGTGGAGCGGGTATAGGGCGGACTATGGAGGGACAGGATACGGTGGGACAGGCTGCAGTGAGCCGAGATGTGGTGAGCCGGGCTGCGGGCATAAAAAAACGCGGCCGGGAGAATACCGCTCTCCGGCCGCGCTGTGGTTCATATGATGCTCTGTTTCAGATAATGCTGTACTCTACCGGATTTTACGCCGGTGCTCCTGCCTGTGGGCAGGGGCTACTGCTTGGTCATAGGATCAAAGTATCCGATGACGTAAGGCAGGAGGTTATCACTCATGTCATACATCTCGCCGGTATAAAGCTCCATCGGAGTGACATCGTCCACCACGGCCCAGTATTCCTTCCAGGATTTGCTTTCAACAAAGTCGGTGCAGTTGAGAATGTTCACCGGGACATCAACAGTCCAGTCGGTTTTGCCGCACGTTCCCATGCCATTCAAAATAGGTTCAAATAAGGAGTTCAATATGGTCATGGTTATCGCGCTCAGGCTCACCGTGGCCGTGGTGGCCACCGCATCGTCAGGAATGGTTGCCGGATTGGTCACGGTTCCCATGTAATCGCTCCACCAGATGATGGTGCCCTCCGCGCCCTTGGTCACACTGGCCACGCCTGCCATTTGGAATACGGGCATGCTGACGCAGTCCCCCACGGCATGATTCGTGGACGTGAAGGCAATCGAGCCGCCGGTTTTCGTATAAACGTCGAGCCAATATTCACTTTTTTCCGAATCGAATACACAAGGGCTTTTCCAGGTGCCATCCAGATTAACAGTGGCTCCGCTGGTGCCCGTGATTTCCGTCAGGGGCGTGGCCTTGGTTTCCTCCGCATCGTCCGAGCCTCCGCAGCCCGCGGCCACCAGCATTGTTACAGACAGCAAAAGTCCCAGCCGTATCAAAGCATTTGTTTTCATGGTGTCCTCCTATGCATTAGATAATGAACAGCATACCCCCGTTGGCCTTTTTTAAATTGGGGAATGGTCGTGAAATTAACACGATAAGTAAAAAAAATAAAATAAAATATTTGTGGTCTGCAACATATGTGAGTTTGTCCCGGGGCGGTGTTCCTGTTAAATTCAACCGGTAAGCAAACTAAGGCCATTTCAAGAGGTTCTCACCGGACCGGAATTTCAAAACCAGGCAGGGAATTACATGGAAGCTGGAACACTCAAGGGCGTATCGCCGGGATTGGACCCGGAACGGTTTGCGGTGGAAAAGGCCGCCGCGGCGCGGGAGGCCCTGGCGCGGACCGCGCTGCTGACCACCGATCAGAAAAACGAGGCCCTGGCCCTCATATCCGATGAACTGGGGGCCAGCGCGGATATTATTCTGGAGGCCAACGGGCGGGACATGGCGGCCGGGGAAAAGGCCGGGCTGGGGGCCAGGCTGGACCGGCTGCTGCTGACCCGCGAGCGCATCGAGGGCATCCGGCGGGACATCGCCAACGTGATCACCCTGCCGGACCCGGTGGGGGAGGAACTGGGCCATGTGGTGCGCCCCAACGGCATGCGCGTCAGCCGGGTCCGCACTCCCCTGGGGGTGGTGGGCATCATCTACGAATCGCGCCCCAACGTCACCGTGGACGCCTCCGTGCTGTGCCTCAAAACTGGCAACGCGGTGGTGCTCAAGGGCGGCTCGGAGGCCCTGCATTCCAACCGGGCCATCGTGGAGACCCTGCGCCGGGCGCTGGGCCGCTCCGCCGTGCCCGCCGGGGCCCTGCAACTGCTGGATTCCAGCGACCGGGCGGTGACCCAGGCCTTCCTGCGCCTGCGGGGCTACCTGGATGTGGT
>JAOUPZ010000333.1 GCA_029879595.1 Deltaproteobacteria bacterium
CCCACACCAGCCGTTTCCTGCCTCTGCCCGGAAGCCCTGGAGAAAACCTCCAGCATCTGTTTTGTCTGGCCGGTGGTGGTTTTTTCATCCTCGGCCCGGGCCTCCGCCAAGCGTTCCTGCTGCTCCTTGAGAACCTCACCGGCCAGCTGCATGAACTCCTGGTTGCCGAACATCTCGCTCTGGCTAATGGCCTTGAACTCCAGGTCGCTCAGGTTGAATTCCTCGATGAAACTTGCCTGGGCCTGGGTGGCCGCAAGCATCCCGTTATCGGCGGTCTCAGAGTCGGTCATCCTCAGCAGTAGTCTTTTGCCCTTCTGCCGGCCCGGTTTTTCACTGAATCCCACCTTAACCGGCACGGTGTACATTATTACGGCCACCCGCTGGATGGTTTTCAGGGCAGCCCCGTCATATTTAAGCCGGCCGGTGCGGCATCCCCCGGATAGCGCCAGAAGCACCGTCAATCCAAGCAACATGATCCCGCAGAGGTCCGGCCAGGAATTGGAATTCCGTGCGCCAGATCCCCTCTTTGGACAAAAAACTAGTGAAAACAATTGGCCGGTCCGGATGAATGAATGCCCGAGTTAGTATTTTTCTCGGGGTTTTGGCTCCTGTTGTCAATGATAAACGGCACCTGGGCCCGAGCCCGGCCCCCATGCGGTTTGCCATAAACACGACAAAGCCGATAAAATGAAGTTAGGAGGAGGGACCGGCCAGAGGCGGCAGCCGGAGAAATGCCGCTGTAAAAAAAGCAGGTTGAAAGCCGGCGTTTCCGGCGTGGACCAGATGGGGAATGGCCGCCGGTGGGAAACGGCGGACACCCACAGGAGGAGAATATGGATGCACCCGTCAAGGAACTTGAACTCCTGAGGAAGCTCGTCAAGGAAGCCCGAGAACTGCTGGAAGCAGGCCAGCATGCGGATGCCGAAACCAGAATCCTGGAGGCCATCGAACTGGAACCCAAGGCGGCCCGGCCCATGGAAATACTGGCCGATATCGATGAGGCTATGGGGCGGGCGGAACTGGCTGAACAGCACAGGCTCCAGGCCAAAATGCTGCGCAAGGAAGCCTGGCAAAAGCAGGTCGAGGCGGAGATCAGGGGCAAGCACGAGATGCTGGGTGAGGCGGTGCGCCATGAACTGCTGTAAACCTGGGGGCATGGCCCGGTTTGCAGGGGGGCATCCATGAAGCTGTTCGCGGTGGCGGGGGAGACTTCCGGAGACCAGCACGGAGGGGCGCTGCTGGCCGAGTTGCATAAGGCGTTGCCGGGACTGGACGTACGCGGCATCGGGGGGCCGCTGATGCAGGCCCAGGGGCTGAAACCGGTGGCGGGGTTCAACGAATTGCAGGTACACGGCATCGTGGAGATCGTCCGTCATCTGCCAGCGCTGTACCGTCTGCTGTGGCAGCTGGAGGAAACGCTGGCCCAGGACCCGCCGGCGGCGTTGCTTACCATCGACTATCCCGGGTTCAACCTGAAACTGGGGCTTGCCGCCCGCAGGCTCGGCATTCCGGTAATTCATTACTCCAGTCCATCCATCTGGGCCTGGCGGGGGGGGCGGATAAAAACCATCGCCCGGGCGGTTGATCTCATGCTCCTGCTGTATCCCTTCGAGGTCCCGATATATGAACAGGCCGGAGTGGAGGCGGTATTCACCGGCCATCCCCTGGTGGGTGTGGAGGCCGATGCAGGTCAGACGGCCCGCCTGATGGAAGCCCTGGGCGGGGGGGACGGCCCCCCGGTGGTCGGGCTGATGCCGGGCAGCCGCGCCTCGGAACTGGCCCGCAACCTGCCGGTGATGCTGCAGGGTGCCCGGCTGATTGAACAGGCGGGATTCAGGGCCCGCTGGGTTGTACCCGTTTCCCCCTCCCTGCGCAGGGACGATGTGCTGGCCATGGCGGCCGGGGCCGGTGTGGAGGTGCAGGCCCTTGACGATGCCTTTCTGCCCCTCTTGAAATGCGCGTCCTGGGCCGTGATCGCCTCCGGAACCGCCACCCTCCAGGCAGCCCTGGCCGGTCTGCCTTTCATCGTGGTGTACCGGGTTTCTCCCCTGACCTATTTCCTGGCCCGGCGGCTGGCCTATATAAAACATGTATCCCTGGTGAACATCGTGGCGGGCGAGGAGATCGTCCCGGAACTGCTTCAGGAACGGTTCACCCCGGAAAACATCCGGGACAGCTTTCTGGGGCTGGCCACCGACCAGAAAAAAACCGAGCAGATGCGCCAGCGGCTGGCCCGGGTGACGGCCGGCCTGGGGGAGCCCGGGGCCTATGCCAGGGCGGCGCAGATCATCGCCAACAGGATATCCCTGCCGCACGCCCCCTAAAGTCCGCCAGGCCTGTATCCCTCACTGTTCCTTCCAAACTCTCCAGCCCGAAAAACCCTGATACACCGATTTGATTTTCCGGCTTGACAGGACGTTTACTCCTGATTAAATTGACTTGATTTCAAAAGGTCCTGGTTTGCATCAAGCCTGGCGGGGTTCTCCACCCAGGTTTCCTGACCGGTCAGAACACCAGACCGGGTCATTGCTTTTTATCGGCATTAATAAATTTTTGTTTTTTCATTTCGAATAGAAGTACTTGCAGGCTGATAAAAGCCGCGACGGGTTTTGTGTGAAAACCGGTCAGGGAAAACGGGAAGGAACCACTGTGGCCGCCGGAGATGAGCTTGCCGGGATCGGGTAGAGGGTGGGTTTTTATTGTAAAAACCACGCCGTTCCAGGGTTGTAATGCCTCAATTGCGCAAGAGCCGGGTTTATCCGGGCGATGGCTATCGTCCGGCTGAAGGCGGCTGGTGCCGGTGGGCTGAAAACAACCGGCGGCTCCACCCATAGAAACAAATGGGAGACGATTTAATCCTGGGGATAAATTACGTAGCCATTCGGAATTTATTCCACCCATAAAGCGGGAACCCGCCGGGCGATTGTGGTGGCCCATGAACCACCATGCCGCCAGCGGAGTCCACACATCGGCCCCCCGGCTGTTCTTTTAAGCCGAAACCGGGACCGATGCTTCACTGTCAAAAAAACAGCGGATGCCGCGCTGATAAAAACTACGGAGAAAAAAGTCATGACCGCTAAAGAGTCCAAAGTAATCTATACCCTGATCGATGAAGCACCGGCCCTGGCCACCTATTCCCTGCTTCCCGTCCTTCAGGCATACACCAAGGGTTCGGGCATTTCATTCGAGACCTGGGATATCTCCCTGGCCGGCAGGATCATCGCCAACTTCCCGGACAATCTCAATAACGGACAGAAGATCCCCGACTACCTGACCATGATGGGCGAACTGGCCAAGACCCCGGAAGCCAATATTATCAAGCTCCCCAACATCAGCGCCTCCATTCCGCAGCTCAAGGCGGCCATCAAGGAACTCCAGGCCAAGGGCTACAACATCCCCGATTACCCCGAAACCCCCCAGAACGACGCCGAGAAGCAGATCAAGGACCGTTATGCCAAGGTGCTGGGTAGCGCCGTCAACCCGGTGCTGCGTGAGGGCAACTCGGACCGCCGGGCCGCCGCTGCGGTCAAGAGCCACGGCCAGAAGAATCCCCACCGGATGATGAAGGATTGGCCGGCCAGCTCAAACTGCGATGTGGTTCACATGAGCGGCAACGACTTTTTCGGCAGCGAGAAATCAACCGTATGCCAGAAAAACGACAGCCTGCGGATTGAG
>JAOUPZ010000334.1 GCA_029879595.1 Deltaproteobacteria bacterium
GTTTATAAACTCCGACTCCACATCCTTGGTTACTCCATCGCAATGGGCCACGGCGCACATGGTCTGCACCAGCAGGCTCTTGGCTTCGTCGCCGGACATCCTGCCCAGGCAGTCGGCAAGGCTGATCCGGGTGGAGGCGAGCTGGGCCAGCTCTTCCTGTTCGATATGGCTGACTTCCACAAAGCGTTTGATGATGACCTTTTCCATATTTGCGAACTCGTGATCAACCTTGGCGACATGCAGCGCGAAGGCCAGTATGATCTTAAGGTCCTCCCTGGTGATTTCTCCCATATTCCCTAAATCCCGTTCAAGCGTTGGTCCGTTTCTGGTTTATTGGCTCCAGTTTTTTTGTTTAAAAAGGTGCTGGGTGATTGCTTAGTGCCGCGCCAGCCACCCGAAAAGCAGCATGAATAAAATTGCGGCTATGAAAATGAAATCGAAGGCTTTGTTGAAGTTTGGATAGCGCTTTTGAACGATATGCCGGAAGGCGTAATATCCCACGACCAGGATTATTACCGCTTCCAACAGGCCCAAACCGAACATGCTTCTCATCCATGAGAGGTGTGTGTCATCCCTGAAATTCTATAAACCACGGATTAGCGATTATTAAGACAGCCGCTGAGCTGTGTTTACCATAAAAACTCGGGAGCCGCATACGAAAAATCATGCCCGCGGCGCTCTCTGTGCAGTCGGCAAAGCCGGGGAAGCGCTCAGGGGCCGTGAAACATCCGGTAGTAATCCATGCGGTTCCCGCTTTTCACCGTTATGCTGACCAGATTGTTGCGCTGGAGCAGCTTCATTTTGACATCCACTCCCGGGCCTCCCAGACCCCACAGGGCCCGGTAGAACTCCTCCAGGGAACCCACCTTGGTTCCTCCGACCTCCAGGATGATGTCTCCCATCTGGATACCCGAATCGCTGGCCGGCCCCCTGCTGGTTACGCGCAGCACCATCACCCTGCCGAACTGTTCGGCGGAGCTTATTCCAAGCCAGGGTTTTTCCGGCCCCGGCCCGCGCCCTTTTTTTATCATGTCATCCTTGATGTCCCGGAACTGGTTTATGGGCACAAACATGTTGCCGGGCGTGTTTTCTCCCTTGCCGTCCGCATCCTCCAGGAACAAATAGCCGATGCCCACCAGGTTGAGGTTGCGGTCCAGCAGCCCCGCACCGGAAAAAAACTTGGTGGGCGGGGATGTGTAGATGGCGTTGTCCACCATGTACTCCCAGTAGCCCGCGTAATTGCGGCGGGAGAGCACCATGGCCGGATGAACATCATCGTTTGCATCGGCCGAGATAATGACTACCGGCGAGCTGGCCTTGATATCACCGGAGTCCCCCAGGGGCACCGGTTTGATGCCCAGGGGTTCGGCGGCCCTGATAAGCCCGAAGCCGGTGTTCTGGTCGTAGCCGATGGTCAGGGCTTCCATTTCCCTGTTGTCATAGGTGAGGATGCTGATTTTCTTGGCTTCCAGCACCAGGTAGCCGATGGTGAGAATATGGCCCTTGTCATCAATGACGATGCCGCTGCCCTGGCGTCTGCCTCCCAGGATGGCGGCGGTGCGGGCGTTATCCGGTATTTCCGCACGGATGGAAACCACGGCCTTGAGTCTTTGTTCCAGGGAGTCGGAGGGGGCGGATTTTTTTCCGGCTTCTTCGGCAGCGGAAATGCAGGGCGGCAAACCCGATAGCGCCAGCACCAGGAACAGCAGCGCCGCTCCCTTCCATCCCGGTAGACTGCGCCTGTGTTCTGGGTTCTGGTTGTATTCGTTAGTCATTAGCCTGCCGCCTTTTGAATCAGCCTGCCTTGTTTTTGTTTGCACTGGTATCTGCACTATGAAACTGCACTGGTTTCAGGCACTGGTTTCAGGCACTGTGTTCCCAGGATCGCGGCACCGGGGACGGAGCAGCCGTATGCTTCAGTATCCATAATTGCAAACAATTCTGAAAAAGCAAAAACCGGAAACAGCCCAACAGAGGAAATCCCGCCCTTCATCCCTAGTAATTAATTGCATAACAGACGGTTTTCTGCCATTAAAGACTATTTAAGGTTTAAGGCCATAATTTCCAGTCGATTGCGGCGCTCCGCCGACACGGCAACACCATCCTCCAGGAGGCTCAATGAGCGAGAAGTTGAACCGGTACAGCTCACGTATCACCCAACCCAAATCACAGGGCGCTTCCCAGGCCATGCTATACGCCACGGGAATCGACGATGAGGGCCTGAACAAGGCCCAGGTGGGTATCGCCAGCGTATGGTACGAGAGCAACCCATGCAATATGCACCTTTTGGATCTGGGCCTTGCGGTAAAAAAGGGTGTGGCCCAGGCCGGTCTGGTGGGGTATCGGTTCAACACGGTGGGTGTGAGCGACGGCATTTCCATGGGCACGCGGGGCATGAGCTATTCCCTGCAATCGCGGGACCTCATCGCGGACTCGGTGGAAACAGTGGTGGCGGCACACTGGTATGACGCCCTGGTGGCCCTGCCGGGCTGCGACAAGAACATGCCCGGAGTGATAATGGCCATGGGCCGGCTGAACCGGCCCGCGCTGATGATCTACGGGGGGACGATCAAACCCGGCAAAAGCGAGCACTATGACAAGCTGGATGTGGTCAGCGCCTTCCAAAGCTACGGGGAGTACATCAGCGGGCGCATGAGCGAGGAGCAGCGGCGCGAGGTGGTGAAAAACGCCATCCCCGGGCCGGGGGCCTGCGGGGGCATGTACACGGCCAACACCATGGCCACGGCCATCGAGGCCCTGGGCATGTCCATGCCGTTTTCCTCATCCTATCCGGCCGAGTACAAGGAGAAGCAGGAGGAATGCGTGGCGGCCGGGCAGGTGATCCGCAACCTGATGGAGAAGGACATTAAGCCCCGCGACATCATGACCCGGCAGGCCTTTGAGAACGCCATGGTGGTCACCATGGCCCTGGGGGGCTCCACAAATGCCGTGCTGCATCTTATCGCCATGGCCCATGCGGTGGAAATCGAGCTGACCATTGACGACTTCCAGGCGGTGAGCAACCGCATCCCCTTCCTGGCGGACCTGAAGCCCAGCGGCAAGTTCGTGATGGAGGACCTGCATCTGGTGGGGGGCACCCCGGCGGTGATGAAGTACCTGCTGGAAAAGGACGTGCTCCATGGGGACTGCCTGACGGTCACCGGGCGCTCCATGGCCGAAAACCTGTCCCTGGTGAAAGACCTCACTCCGGATCAGACGATCATCTTCCCCTGGGAGCGTCCCATCAAGACCTCCGGGCATATCCAGATCCTCAAGGGCAATCTGGCCCCGGAGGGGGCGGTGGCCAAGATCACCGGCAAGGAGGGCCTGCGCTTTTCCGGCCCGGCCCGCGTGTTCGAGGGGGAGGAGGACATGCTCAAGGCGCTGGAGGACAAGAAGATCCAGAAGGGCGACGTGGTGGTCATCCGCCAGGAGGGCCCCCAGGGCGGCCCCGGTATGCCCGAGATGCTCACCCCCACCTCGGCCATCATGGGCGCGGGGCTGGGAGAGCATGTGGCCCTGATCACCGACGGGCGGTTCTCGGGCGGCTCACACGGCTTCATCGTGGGGCATGTCACCCCGGAGGCCCAGGTGGGCGGGCCCATCGGCCTGCTCAGAGACGGGGACGTCATTACCATTGATGCCGATAACAACGAGCTTTCCGTGGCC
>JAOUPZ010000051.1 GCA_029879595.1 Deltaproteobacteria bacterium
CCGCGGCTGATCGCCATCTACAACGATTTTTTCAGGGAGCACCGGATAACCTGCGCCCAGGCTCTGCTGACCCGGAGCGACTTTGGGGACCGGGAGCGGTACCTGAGTATCCGCAACGTGCTGGAAGGGCTGCTCAGGCTGAATATTCTGCCCATCATCAATGAAAACGATGTGGTGGCTTCTGACGCCCTGACCTTCGGGGACAACGATTTTCTTTCCGCGGCGGTGGCCTCGCTGGTGGGGGCGGATAAGCTGTTTCTGCTGACCTCCACCGACGGCTTCTATCAGGGCGGGGACCCCAATGTAAATAAAAAGGCCCGCCTGGTGGACGAGGTGCAGGAGATAACCCCGGAGATGTGGGCGGATTGCCAGCCCACCCTTTCCCTGGGGGGGCGGGGCGGCATGTATTCCAAGCTCAAATCGGCCCAGCTGGCCTCCAGCCACGGGATTGAGGTGGTGGTGGCCTCCGGCAAGGAGCCGGGGGTGGTGTCCCGGATAATGGAGGGAGAACGCCTGGGCACCAGGTTTCTGCCCACCGGCAAGAGGATGCGCTCATACCGGCTGTGGCTGCGGTTCGGTGCCATCACCAACGGCACCATTGCCATAGACGCCGGCGCGGAGAAGGCCCTGCGCAACAACAAGAGTCTGCTGCCGGCGGGGATAGTTTCCATGGAAGGGGACTTCCGCAAGGGGGAGGTGGTGGCGATCCACAATCCTGCCGGGCAGCAGTTGGGGATGGGCGTGGTGGAGATATCATCCGATGAACTGCGGGATATGATATCCGGAAGCCGGGAAATGGAGCGTTCCCGCGAGGCGGTGCACAAGGACCGCCTGCTGATGCTCCAGGGCTGAATCCGCCGCCCTGCCTGTCGGCTTCCTGAGCCGCGTTTTCAGCCGTCCCGCCGGCTGTTTTCCGCCGTCAGCCCCAGGGGCAGTTCGCGGCGGATGCGCCGCAGGTACTCAAGGTCTATCTCCCCGTATACCAGGCCCGGTTCTTCCGGGGCCAGAGCCGTGATATTCCCCCAGGGGTCCACCAGGGCCGTGTGGCCCCAGGATGAATACTGGGGGTTGTGCCGCCCGGTCTGGGCGGGGGCGGCCACCCAGCATTGCGTTTCCACGGCCCGGGCCCGCAGCAGCACCTCCCAGTGGGCTTTTCCGGTGGCCGCCGTGAAGTTGGATGGCACGAAGATGACCTCGGCTCCCTGCCGGGCCAGGTGCTGGAACAGGGCGGGAAAGCGCAGGTCGAAGCATACGGTGAGCCCGACCCTGCCCAGGGGGGTGGGCACCACCGGCGGCAGGTTTTCGCCGGGCATGATGACCTCGCTCTCCTGGATGGAAAGCTCTCCCAGGTTCACCGCGAACAGGTTGATTTTGCGATAGCGGGCCAGCACCGAGCCGTCCGGCCCCAGCAGTACCGAGGTGTTGTAGGCCCGCTCCGGGTTTCCGGGGACCTTCTCGTACATGCTGCCCAGCAGGATGTGCATTCCCCGGGCTGCAGCGGCCTCCCGGAACCGGCCCAGCAAGGGGCCGCCCCCTGCGGCCGCCGGGCCCGGGTCAATGGTTTCGGCCAGCGCCAGCCGGGTTTTCCGGTCTCCTATGAAGAGGAACACTTCCGGGAAGGCCAGCAGGGATGCTCCCGCAGCCGCGGCCTGCTCTACCATGTCCAGCGCCTGGGCCAGATTGTGGTCCACGTCGCTGGTGGTGGTGGTCTGGGCCAGGGCCAGCAGGCTCATGACTGCCCCGAGGCCAGGGGGATTTTTCCGCCGGGTTCCTCTCCGGAGTCCCCGTCGGGATCTTCGTTATTTCCAGTGGCATTTCCGGCGGCATTTCCGGCGGTGTTTTTTTCGTTGGGCCGGGACTGGGCTTCCCCGGATTGATCCGGCGGAGTTTCCACATGCACCCTGGCCCTGATCCGTTCCAGGTTGGCCGGGGTGGAAGTGATCAGGAGGTGGATGCCGTCCTGTTCGTACTTGACATCATCCACCCTGCTCCAGCGGTAAATCTTGGAAAGATCACCGTAGTCGGCGTATTCAAGCTTCATGGGGGTGGTGATCATGGCCTTTTCAAAAAAGCGCACGATCCGCTCCTTCAGCAAGGACGGATCATCCTCCTGGGCGGAGAAAAACAGCGCTTCCGGATACTGACGGGCCGCCAGCAGTCGCCGCACCTTGTCCTGCACCAGGTCCTGCTTGTTGAATACCAGAAGCCGGGGCACCGTGTGCGCGCCGATCTCCTCCAGCACCCCCTCGGTCACCTGGATATGCTCATCCCAGCAGTCATGGCTCAGGTCCACCACATGCAGCAGGAGGTCCGCATCCTGGGCCACCTCCAGGGTGGAGCGGAATGAGGCCACCAGTTCATGGGGCAGGCGCTTGATGAAGCCCACCGTGTCCGAAAGCAGGATCTTGGGCCGGGTGGATTCGCTCATTACCCGGGTTGTGGAATCAAGGGTGGCGAACAACCTGTCCTCGGCAATGGTCTGGGAATCGGTCAGGCAGTTCATGATGGTAGACTTTCCGGCGTTGGTGTAGCCCACCAGGCTCACCCGGAAGCAGTTGTCGGTGCGGCGTTTCTTCTGGGTGGTTCGCTCCATGGCCACATGCCGCAGTTCTTTTTTCAGCCGTGATATGCGGTTGCGGATGATGGTGCGGTCGATGTCGATCTGCTTTTCTCCCATGCCCTTGGAGCCGGCGATTCCGCCCCGCTCCCGGTCCAGGTGGGCCCACATGCCCACCAGCCGGGGCAGCATGTACTCAAGCTGGGCCAGCTCGACCTGTAAGTGGGCCTCCCTGGTGCGGGCGTTGGCCCCGAATATATCCAGGATCAGCTGGGTCCTGTCGATGACCAGCACCTTGAGGGAGTTTTCCAGGTGCCGGCCCTGGGTGGGCGACAGAGTGCCGTCAAAGATTGCCGTATCGGCCTGGGTCTGGTGGATAAGCGATTTTATCTGGCCGACCTTGCCGGCCCCGAACATGCTGCCCGGGTCCATCTTGTCCCGCGACTGCACAAGCCGTCCCACCACCTCCAGCCCGGCGCTCAAGGTCAATTCCTCCAGTTCGTCCAGTGATTCTTCAACTTCGGGGCTGGATATATCGGGGGTCTGAAATGCCAGCAGCAGAGCCTGGCGGGTAAGCATCCCGGTTTCGTTCAAGCACACCTCCAGAGGCGGTTTGTCGTTTTCACCGCTGCCGGGCCGCACCCATGCGGACAGGCCAGCCAGCGTTCCCTTCCCCGTGCCTCCCGGGGTTCACCAGGAGGGGGAACTGAAAGTATCACCACCTGTTTCTCACCTATTATACCACGCAGCACCCAGGCTATCATTTCCCCTTTTTTTCCGGGAAGTACTTTTTAAGCCTGTCGGCGCGCACCTCGTCCCGGGTCCGGAGGGTGTCGTAGTGCGGCCGGGCCTCCTTGTGGCGGCGCAGGTGCAGCAGGGACAGCACCAGGTTGTAGCGCTCCTTGTCGTCCTCCGGGTCCCGGGTGATATGTATGTTCAGGGCAAAGGCCGCCTTTTCCCAGTCCTTGCCGGTGAGCGCCAGGCGGATGCACTCCTGTCCGGCTTCGGTATTGTCGGGGTTCTTCCGCAGCGCGGCGTAGAAGTGCTCCAGCGCCGCCCTGTTATCCTCGCTTTTCAGCGCCCGGCGGCCCAGCATCATCCGCACCTGCTCATCGGACGGATCATCCTTCAGGGCCTCCTCAAGATATCCCTGCGCCTCGTCTTCACGGCCCAGTTCCGCCAGCAGGAGCCCCAGGCGCCGGGGCAGCGCCCGGTCGGAGGGTTCCAGGCGGATCAGCCGCTCCAGTGTTTTGACGATGGCCGTTCGGCGGCCCAGCTTTTCCTGGATATCCAGCAGCAGCCGCAGCCGGGGCAGGAGCCGTGCGTCCTGGGAGCCGGGGCCATCCAGGTTGGCCGACATGATGCGCTCGGCGTCATCCGGGCGCTGCTGGCGCATCCGTATGTCGGCCAGATTCATGCGGGCCTCCTCGTCCTGGGGAAAGTCGTCCAGATATATCTCCAGAATCTGCCCGGCGGTGGAGATGTCACCTTGTTTGAGGGCCAGGGAGACCGCTATGCGCCGGATATCCTGATCGGCGGGGACGCTGAGCACCAGTTCGGGCAGCACCTTTACGGTACGCGGGTCATCCGGGTTCTTGCGGTACAGATCAATGAAAATCCGCAGGGCGTCCTCCAGGCTGCCCCGGCGATAAAGGGCCTCGGCCAGCAGCCCGTTCAGGTCGTCATCGAGTTTGCGGATGCGGCTCACCCGGGCCAGGTAGTCAATGCCCCGGCTCTGGTAAGTTGCCGCTGTTTTGGCGCCGGGCTGTCCGCCCAGTTCCAGGCAGGTCCGGCCCAGGTTTTCCAGCAGCACCGGATCCCGGGGGCGGTAGGTCAGCGCCTTTTCCCATTGTTTCAGGGCTTCGGCTGTTTTCCCCTGCTCCCGCAGCAGGGCCCCCAGCAGAACTCGGTTGTGGTGATCCTCTGGCCGGACCCGGGCCAGGATTTCCCGGATTCCCGTTTCGCGGGGCGCGTTGCCGGCTTCCCGGTAGTGTCTGGCCAGGAATGCCAGGGTTTCAGGGTGTGCCTCCAGTCCTCCCGGGGATTCCTCCCAGATCTTCAGGGCTTCATCCGTCCGTCCCAGCATGAACATCACGTTTCCCCGCGCATACAGCATCTCTGGCTTGTTCTCCTGGAACATAACGTATCGCAGGAAGGCGTCCAGGGCCCCCTCCAGGTTGCCCTGGCTGCGCAGGATCTTGCCGCGCAGAAGGGAAGCCCGGGCGTCCAGGGCGTGTCCCGGGGGCACCTGCTCCAGGTTTTCCAGCGCCAGCGCACTTTGTCCGTCCGCCAGGGCCAGTTCACCCAGGGCCAGGTTGGCCAGCGGCGTCAGATCCTCCTTCCCGTCCGGGGGTTCCTGGCGGACCGCCCTGATAAGCTCACCGGACTGCTTTCTCAGGGCCGGCTGGTACAACCCCGCGTTGAGAAGAGAATCCAGAGCCTCGCGGTATTTTTTCAGCTTCAGCATCCACTGGGCGTGGGAGTGCCACAGAAAGCCGTTTTCCGGGTACAGGGCCAGGTCTTCGGAGAAGGCCTTCCCCAGGCTCTCCCGGTCCATTCCGTCCAGCAGGGATTTCAGCAGAAAGTCCGCCGCTTCATCCGGTTGCTGCCGGACACTGGCCACGCGGCTTTTCAGGTAGTACAGGCGCGAGCGGGTCAGGGGCGAGAACCGGGTCAGCTCCTCCGGCCCTGGCCGGAAGGCATCGGCCTGTTCGGCGGCCTCCCGGAAATAGCCCCCCTCCTGGAGCCGTTCCAGCAGCAGCAGCTGCACGCCCAGGGCGCCGCTGTTTTCCTGCAGATAAACCTTGTAGGCCTCGATCTCCGCTTCGTTCTCACCCAGCCCCCGGTAGGCCCGGGCGATCCAGAGCATCACCTCGGGCATGTGAGGCACCCGGCGGCGGGCCTCCTCGAACTCCAGCAGGGCCTGCCGGGGGGATGTTTCCGCCATCACCACCTTGCCGAACAGGGTGAGCGCCGCCATGCTGGGGGCCTGGTACAACTCCTCGGCGGCTTTTTCCACCCGGGTCTTGCTGCCTCTCAGTCGCCGCAGTATCCCCCGCAGCCTGGTATTGGCGTCGTAGTGGCGGGGGTTGAGGCGGATGGCCTGCCGGTAGGATTCTGCTGCCTCCAGCAGCCTTCCCAGCCGCTCCTGCACCTGACCCAGCAGGTAGTGCACGCTGTGGGACGAGGGGCTTAGCCTGCGGGCCGTCTCCAGATGCAGCAGGGCCTCCGTGGGGCTGGATTGCATCAGCAGTCCCGCCAGTTCATACCGGGAATTGAAGTGGTTGGGGAACTTATCAATGGCCTGCCGGTACAGGCGCGCCGCCTCGGGCGGGTTGACCCTGCTGAGGCTCTTGGCCTTGAGGTACAGGCTGCCCACCGATGAGTTGCCGCCGCCAGTGGGGTCAGAGGCTGTCGTGGAGCTCTTGTCCGCCGGGGATGGGGGGGTGCCGAGGGATGGGGGAGGAAAGGCGAGGAGTCCCGCCAGTAGGCTCCATATCAGGTAAATTCGCCAGCAGTGGCGCTTGTCGGTCATGAATCTGCGTTGTCCGGGTAGGCTGACTGCTGTTGCCGCCACTGTTCGGGTGTATATGTGCGGATGGCCAGGGCGTGAATGGCCTCGTTCATGGCCTCCCCCAGGGCCTGGTAGACCATCTGGTGCTGCTGTACAGGCGTCTTGCCGGAAAACTTTCCGGATACCACCACGCAGTGGAAATGCTTGCTGTCCCCCCTGGGGTCGGTGAGGCGGACGATATCGCCGGGGAAGTTTTTTTCCAGCAGGGTTCTCACTTCTTCAATGGGCATCATGTTTCGGTTACCTGTCTTTGGTTTCGTGTTCATTGAGGTTCGCAAGGGGAGATCAAGGTCCGCCAGCCCTCAGGCCCGCCCTCGGAAAATCAGCATAACACAATGATGAATCGGCAAAACAGTTTTTCCCGCAGTTTGCGGTCCGCTATTGGCTGTTCAGGCCGGTTCTGGTAGAGAACAGAAATGGGAGTCCAAAGAATATTGAGCCTAAAGAATATTGAGCCCAGCGGCTCATTGTATATCACTTCAAGATCCACCAACCTTCTGGTCTTAACAAGGTAGCGATGGAGCAACGGAAATTCCCCAGGATAATGGTTGATCATCTGCGCAGCGAGATGGAGGCTGACGGGGTGAAGACACCCGTGCATTTCATAGACATCTCGGATAACGGGATCTGTCTGGAGGTGAACCGTGCCCACCCCCTGCATGTGGGCCAGGATGTCTATATCGCGGTGGGGACGGTTTCGCCCAACATCCGCGGAAAAATTCGCTGGGTAAAATCCGGGGAGGGGAAAAAGGACAATTTGCAGCTTGGGGTGGAGTTCGAGTCCTTGCTGCTTCAGCCTCCCCAGCACCAGGGCGAGGACGAGATGCTGGAAGCCTGGCAGGGCCTGACGCAGAGCGTTTCAGTGCTGGAATCGTTCCTGTACATTCTTGATTCACGGGATATGGAGGTTACCGACGGACAGGTGGAAGACCTCTCCGGTGCCGTGTATAAGATCATCCGCTGGATGGAGGAGCATCTGGGGCCGCTCAACCTGTGGGGCGCGCTGCATGAGATTGATGGCGGGGTCACCATTCACACCCTGGTCAACAGGCACCAGCATCAGGAGAGTGACTCCCAGCATATCCGGGGGCGCATATTGCAGGCGGCCACCACCGAGATGGGGGTGCTGGAGGACAACAGGGCCTATCTGCCCGGGGAAAGGATAGTGCTGGAGTGCCTTGACCTGAAGGAGGGCCAGTCTGATCTGGCGCAGAAGCTGGGCAACCTGCTGGGGCGCCGCCTGACCCTGTGGACGAGGATCCTGATGAAGAACATCGCCCTGAGGGTGCTGGCCGAGGAGGTGGAGCGTCTGCGCGAATAGCCGCCTCAGGCCCGCTCCAGTTTTTTCAGGGCCCTATCCAGGGCCGGCAGAACATACTTTTCCAGCCCGGCCAGGGTGTTGTGGATGGAAAATGACATTCTGATGGCGCCCAGGGCCCGGGACCGGTCAATTCCGGTGGCCAGCAGCACGCGCGATGGTTCCGGGCTGGAGGTGGAACAGGCCGAGCCGGTGGAAACCAGCAGGCCCTCCTGTTCCAGGTGGTGCAGGGTCACCTCGCCTGGAATCTCCGGCAGGGAAAAGCTGATGAAAAACGGCAGCTGGTGCGGGGAGCGGAACACCCTGAGCCTTTGGTGACTCTCCAGAGCTTCCAGCAGTCGGGCATGATAGACGGCCCGTTCAGCCTGCATGGCGCGGTGTCTTTGTTCCACCTGGCGGGCCGCATGGCAAAAGGCGACCACCGCGAAGGGGTTTTCGGTGCCGCTGCGCAGCCCGGCCTCCTGCCCTCCCCCGTGCAGCAGCGGTTCCAGGGGCACGTCCCGGCAGCGCACCAGGGCACCCACTCCCTTGGGGCCATGCACCTTGTGGGCGCTGAGGGATAACAGGTGGATGCCCGGACTTCCAGGGCAGGGCGGTTCTGGTAAAGCCCTGGGCGGCGTCCACATGGAACAAAGCCCGGGGGGCAGACTTGCGGATCAGTTCCCCCATTTCCTTCAGGGGCTGCACAGTTCCCAGTTCGTTGTTCACGGCCATGCAGCTCACCAGACGCACCTGATCGTCCAGCATCCCGGAAAACGCCTGCAGGTCCACCACCCCCTCCGGGGTGGCCGGGATCAGCCCGACCCGCACGCCCCTTGATTCCAGCGCCCTGGCGGCGGCCAGCACAGCAGGATGCTCCAGGGCGGAAACCAGCAGCCTGTCCCCCTTGAGCCGCCCGGAGGAGAACACGCCGTTCAGCGCCATGTTGTCGCTTTCGGTGCCCCCGGAGGTAAACAGGACGGCCTGGGGGGGGACGCCCAGTTGGGCGGCCAGCCCCTTGCGGGCGTTTTCCAGCGCCCGGCGCACATCCATGCCCTTTGCGTAAAGGGAGGAGGGATTGTGCCAGGCTTCTTGCAGGAAGGGCCGGGCCGCCTCCAGGGCCTCCGGCAGCAGTTGGGTGGTGGCGGCGTTGTCCAGGTAGGACTCGGCGGACGGGTGTTCCGCCTGAGCGGGTGCATCCGGGGAGGGCGGTATTCTTTTCTGTGTGTCGGAGTCGCTCAATCCTTGTCCCTCGGCTGGTGCGGCCGTGTTCATCCCATTGCCCTCATCCCCCCACATACTGCCCGGTCAGGATGATCCTGTCGTTCTCCCGGAGCGGTGAATCCAGCTCCCGGCGGACCCCGAGGACGGCGTCGTTGACGATCACCTCCAGGTTGGGCCCCAACCCGCCGGAGCCTCTCTGGTCCCAAAGGGCCCGGGCCAGCCGGGGATGCCGCGAGCTGATTTTTTCCAGGGCCTGGCGGATGCTTGCTCCCGGGGGCAGGGTCTCCGTAAACTCCAGGGGGCCGGTGGCTCCGGCCAGAGAGCTCACCCAGGAGTCCATTTCCACCACCACCCGTAAGCGCCCTGTCTCCTGCGGGGTGCCGCCTTTGCTCAGTGTGTCATCGCTCATGATACCGCCCGGCAAAAGGGGGGCAACCCCCCCTGGGGCTCAGCCCCATATTTCCTCGGCTTCCGCGTTCAGCCCCACCGATCTCAGCAACTCCGGCAGAGGGTATCCGGAGCGGGGATCGAAGCCTGCGAGTTCATACCAGGCGGCCACCATGGCATCCCAGTGCTCACCGATGGCCAGTCCCTTGCCGGGTCCATCCACCGGGGTGGAGCCGTATCTTTTTGAGGGATAGTCCAGCTCCGGGCCGATGCCCGAGCGGACATTGAAGGCCCTGAACAGGCAGGCCGTCCTGCGTCCGAAGCGCAGGGCCTCCCCGGCCGTGTAGTCCCACCCGGTGATGGCGTTCAGCGCCTGGCAGAGGGTGTCCAGGGGGGCGCGGGTGGTGAATATACATGATCCCAGGGAATCCTCGAAGTGTCGCCGGCCCAGCATGCCCGCCACTACCCGTGGCACTTCTGCGGGGTCGTAGGGGTTGATGCGGGGCGGCAGGCCCAGTTCATGGGGGGCCACCATGGCTCCCGACTCCAGGGAGCCGGTGCTCCCCAGGGCCGTGTCCAGCATTTCCTCCCAGCGCCCCCGGTGGTCGTGCCCCCGGGGCACGGCGCCCTTCATGGTGTACACCGCACAGCCCAGGGCTTCCCCGCCGATATGCTCGGCCGCCCTTTTAACCCCCTCGGCCAGCACATCCCCGAAGCCCTCGCGCCGGACGATCATGTCCAGCAGTTTTTCGGCGGCCCGGGCGTCGCCCCACTTCAGGTCGATCCCGCCCAACTGCTCCCGGGTCAGCAGGCCCTTTTCATGGCACTCCATGGCCCAGCCGGTAAGCCACCCGAACTCGTTGACGTCCACGCAGGCGCGGTCAACCCGGTCGTTGAGCCAGGCCGCCTCCTGGGGGTCGGTGCAGCCAATCGTCCATCCACAACCCGACCAGCCCTCGTATTCGGGCTCGTCCACTATCTTCCCGGCGTTGGGGCCGCTGGCGATGACGCTCATGTGGCAGTGATGCATGCCGCAGGCGCTGCACTGGTGCCCCCGGTGCGCCATGGAGTCACGCAGGGCCTGGCCCTCCCAGATCTCCCCGGGGACATCCTCCGGCCAGAGGTTGGTGGTGTAGTTGCGGATGGGAAGCGCGCCCAGCTTGACCAGATTGCGCACCACCGGCAGCGTTCCCAGCTGGTAAATATAGCCGGTTCCGGGGTCGTTGCGCACTCCGTGGGAGATTACTCCGGCCAGCCGCTCCAGGCCCGGCCCGTCATGCACCGATACCGGGACATCGCCCCTTGAGATGGCCACCGCCTTGAGCTTTTTGGCGCCCATGACCGCTCCCACTCCGTTCTTGGAGGCCACATGGCCGTAATCCCCCTGGATGGCCGCGAAACGGACCCTGTTTTCTCCCGCCGGGCCGCTGGAAAACACGCTGAGCTGGCGGCCCCGGCGGCACAGTTCCTCCTCCAGATCCTGCTGAACCTGCCAGGTGTCCCTTCCCCGCAGGTGGGAGGCATCGCGCAGAGCGGCCCCCCGGGGGCCGATGTGCAGATATACCCAGTCCGGCGAGGCCCCCTGGATGATGATGGCGTCATAACCCGTGCTTTTCAGGTTGGTGCCGAAGAAGCCGTTGGCCTGGGTGCTGGCGGCTCCACCCGTCATGGCGCCCCGGGTGACCACGGTTAGCCCCCCGGTGCCCCACAGGGGAGTTCCCGCGAAAGGCCCGGTGGCCATCACCAACCTGTTTTCCGGGTGATCCCAGCCGGTTTCCGGCGGAACCTCGTCATAGATGATTCTGGCACCCAGGCCGGCGCCTCCCAGCAGTCCGCGCCACTGTTGCTCCGGGTATTCCTGATCCCAGAGCCGGCCCTGGGTGAGGTCCACCCTCAGCACCCTGGGAGGTCTGTTCATGGTTTCTGTTTTCATCCTGCCGGTCATGAGTATTTCGGTTTTCCTGTGTTGAGAGCCGCACGCCCCGGGGCATCCCGGCCGGCCTCTGGGCAGCCGGATCGGTCCCTCTCAGCGCTCATCGGTATCACGCAGATAGGTGGCCAGGGCCAGCAGACCGCCGGTGAAGTCCTTCCACCGGTTCTCCTCCCAGGCCACCACGCAACCCGCCAGCATGGGCTTCAGGGTCTTGGCCAGGTTTCCGTTCCAGTTGTCGAATTTGAAGTAGCGTTCCAAAAGACGCAGTTGCAGGAACATGCGGTCCACCCCGCCGCCCTCCACGGTATAGGTCCCGTTATGGAACAGCACGGCCTTTTTGAAAAAATCCTGGGGGTCCTGCAGAAACATGTGGCCCGCGGGCCGGCCCCGGATAGTGGAAACACCGGCCCGGGCCTGGGTCAGGAATCCCAGTTCATAGGCCATCATGAAGGTGTTGCTTTCCACCATGTCCAGGTAATGCTCCACGTCCCGTGAGATGGCGTGCAGTCTCTCCTCGCTCACCTCTTCCTCCGACTCCAGCCTGTCCAGCAACTGGTTGTAGCGGACCCAGAACACGGAACGGCTTCTCATGGCCCGGTGTTCAGGCTGCTGGACGACCACCTTTAGCCTGGCGCCGTGCAGAGGCCGGATGGGAAAGCCGGGCTGGGGAAAGTGCTCCTGTTGCTCAGCGGGGCTCATTTCCAGGGCCTCGGCAAGGTTTTTGAGTGCCTGGTCGAATCCTTCCAGGGTGTTGCCCTCCCAGGCGCAGATGATCTGGTTCAGGTAGGGTTCCCAAAAACAGTGGGCTCTGCGCAGGGCCCAGAGAAGCGGCGGGTTCCTGGGGGTTTCATACAGGCTCCATGACTGCTCGCTGGTGCCGTCATCGGAGCCTGAGCCAAGCTGTCTGGTGCGGATTTCCTCATCGAAAAGGCAGGTGGAAAGGAACCGGGAGAACCGTGTCAGTTCAACCATCAGGTTGTCACAGCTGTCGCTGCTGGAGCGATATCCGGACTGCCCGAAATAATCAGTCAGCCGTTCCTTCAGGCTGTCCAGGCGCTGGTTGAGGGCGGAGTTGAATCCTGCGATACCACCTTTGACGCGGCAGGATTCCAGCCTGTTCTCCTCGCGGGGTTCGATGCCGAAGAAAAAGGCATGGGGGATATGCCCTGATTTTATCAGCCGGGGCTGCACAAGCTCGGGGCCGTCTATGGCCCTCAGCCACTGCATCACCACTCCTTCTGAAAACTGCATGAGGGGCTGGGTGTGGAGTTCCGCCAGGTGCCTGTGGAGTTTCTCCAGATCCTCAAGCAGTCGCATGAATCCCGGCGAGGGTGTTTTCCGGTCATTATCCGGGCCTGGTTCATCCCTGGCGGCGGATCTGGACTTACCCCGGCCCTTCTTCAGCAGTTCCCGGGAGATGGTCTTTTTTCGCACTGGTCCGCCCCCGGACTCCGTTATTGAGGTCTCTGGCATGGTTTTTCGGTTTTTCCCGTGCTCAGCAATGTGGTAATAATGCAGATGGACTGTCCTGGCCCTGGGGGATCTTCCCCTGCAGGCCTTTGCCTGGTGGTGGAACTTCCTCCGGAGGGCGACGTCTGATAACCTTAAATCTTTTACTGCCGGCTTTTTTTGCCGGTGTTTGA
>JAOUPZ010000052.1 GCA_029879595.1 Deltaproteobacteria bacterium
AAGATCCAGATACCCCCCGGCGGGGTTGTGCAGATAGGCCCGCGCCAGATGATAGGTAGCCAGGTCGTAGCGGGCCTCCAGGGCGAAGAGCATCCCCAGGTTTCCATGGGCCGCTCCGGCGTTGTAGTGCAGCCGCTCCCGGTGAAACTCCGAGACCGCCAGAATCAGCCCTTCATCCTCCAGGCGGCCCTTCCTGAGCTGGCGCAGCTGCTCCCGATAGTCCTCCAGGGTCAGGGGCCCGAGCCGGGTCAGGGGCTCGATGACGGCAACCTGCTCCAATGACCAGCCATGCTGCATCAGCAGGGCCAGCGAGCGGTCGGTCAGGCGGTAAAGTGACTCTCCGGCGGGTTCATTTCCTTCCGGGTTGAACAGCACCACGCGCCACAGGCTCCGGGCCTGTTCATACACCCCGCCCCGGGCATAGCGGTTGCCCTTGAGCAGGGCAGGCACGCCCCAGGCCTTCCCGGAGCCGATTTCCCGGGCGTCATCCACCACGATGGGAGCCGGAAGCGGCACCGGCCGTTGATTCTCCGCCAGGCCCGCTCCCAGTTCCCGGACAGCCGCCTTCAGGTCCTCGTCCGCCTCCGGGATTTCAGCGCCCTCCGGGTTTTCTGCTTCGGGGGGATACACCTTCTGCCAGGTGATAGTTCGCGAACCCCGTGACAGCTCGCCCTTGCCTTCCATGGGGCGCACGATGAAGTCCAGAGTCAGCACGATGGAGCGCAACAGGAACCCGCCGCCCCGCCACTGCTCGGAAAACTGATAATGGCGCAGCACCCCGGCCATCACGGCCGTATTGGGCAGGTAGGATGGAGGAACCTCCAGAACGCTCAGCCCCTCATGGGCATTCATGGCCTCCATGAGTTCGGTTTGAAACAGGGTCAGTTGCTCATCGGAAAGGTTCACTCCCACCGAACGCATGACGGGCTCCATGACCAGCCGGTCGATCTCTGGCGGCAGGGGGGAGTGTTTTTCGGCGGGAGCCAGCCATGTCAGGGCCTGACAGCCGGCCATGACCGCCAGCGCGAGGATTCCCGGGAGGATTCCCGTGAGGAGTAGGCGCATTGTCCCCCGTCAGGAGTTGCCGATGCCGTGGATTATGACCGGGAATACCACCCTGACGGCGGAAAGCAGGGCGGCCGCCCGCATCAGATCAGGTCCATCCGCTGCAACTGGTTCAAAAGATTTCCCAGGCGGTCGCCCATCCAGGAACCGTTCAATTGCTGGTGAAACACGGGAAAGTGGTTCAGCACAATCCAGTACACCACCAGGGATAAAATGAGTCCCTTTGTCAGGCCGATCACCCCCCCCAGCATCCGGTTGAAAGGTCCCAGGGCATCCCGTCTGAACAGGTCGCTCATGCCCCCCAGAAAGATTCCCAGAAAATAGCACAGCAGCATGATGAGCAGAAATGATACCAGCAGGGCCGTCTGGTGATCGGGCATGAAGGACGCCAGGGATTTGGCAAGATCGTCGGAAAACCGCCCCGCGGCCAGAAAGCCCCCGGCCAGCCCCAGCAGGGTGAACATTTCCTTGATCGCCCCGCGCATATAGCTCAGCAGGAAAAATATCAGGAGCAGCCCCAGGAATATTATGTCGAACATGTTGGGCATCCGGTTCGCGCCACCTCGCCAATGGTGTCCGGCCCCGGCTTTGGAGGGCCTTTATTAAATAACGACTGCCGCGCGTATTTTCGTCAACGGCAGGACTTCAACTTTTCAATGCAAGGGAAACACCACACCGGTTTTTCGCTGCTGCCCGGCTGTTAACTGCGGTTTTTACCAAAGGCATTTATCCAGGCCGCCATTCCAGGCTTTTATCCAGAACTGTTATACAGATCTGTTATACATAACTGTTATTCAAAGGGCTGAATGCCGTTCAATGTATTGTATAAAACAATACTCACCGCATTGGAAAGGTTGAGCGATCTCACGCCCGGTTCGAAAATCGGGATATTGTAACACTGATCCCGGTGTCGGTCCATCAGGTCACGGGGCAGCCCCTTGGTTTCCCGGCCAAATAACAGATAATCGCCCCGGCGGGCGGAAAGCCTGGTGTAGGGAACGCGGGCATGGGTGCTGAACAGGTGAAACCTCCCGGCGGGCAGCGAGCCTAGAAATCCCTCGGCATCGGGAACATGCTCCCAGCTCAGGAACTCCCAGTAATCCAGGCCGGCCCGCTTAAGCGAGGAATCATCCAGCCGGAACCCCAGCCGGCCCACCAGGATCAGATGACATCCCGTGGCCGCGCAGAGACGTCCCACGTTCCCGGTGTTGGGCGGTATCTCCGGTTCAACCAGAACGATGTTCAAGGGGGGGTCGGTGATACGGCTGCGGCCGGACGGCCGGGCTGCTTGCTCGTGATTCAATGGATCAACCTGCTGCGGAAAGCTGAAAAACGACCGGGCCGGACCGCCTGACGATCAGGGTTAATCGTTCATGCTGCCGGTCATGGTCACATTAATCAGCAACTCATCGTTTTTTTGGAACACTGAGCGGATCTGGTAAATATGCCCCTGATAGCTGAACTCCTCGCCTGGCTCCAGGTCCTCCACATCCAGGCTCTCCAGGGGCAGCCGGAACTCCCGTGCGTAGCCCATCAGACCATACACCGTGATTTCCGTGCCGCGTTTTCCCTCGGAACTTTCTTGCATGACCAATCCCAAATATGACGTGTGTTAATTTACTTTCCGCCTTGTGGCGCCAACGGCGGATATAAGAAATTCTGCACGATTCAATGCCAAAACCGCGCCACGTCCGGCATGCTCCGGGTTGTTGCCTATAAAAAATCATAGCATAATTGTCTGTATTTCCAATGTTTTTTAAAGAGGCGTTGCACACCAGGAAGGGAAACAGCCTGTGTGCTGCCGGCCCCCGGAACTGCAAAGAACACCGCCCCTTTTCCCGGAGGTTTTCTTCACCGGAAAAGGGGCGGCCCAGAATGCGGCAAGCGGCCTTACGGGCAGGGTGACGGAGCCAGCGTGGCGCCATCGGTCAGGATGGTGGCCGCATTTTGATTGTAAATATCATTGTCAGCCGGTGGGTTGTGGTCCCACTGGTTGTTTTGCATGTAAATGGTGTCGGTATCCGGGCGGTTGGTCCAGAAATCATTATCGGTGTTGCAGGAAAAGATATTTCCGCCGGTGCTGCCGGCAGGCCCGCCCCCCAGATCCAGGCCCAGGGTATCCATCTCCACGCCATAGTAGTTTCCGGTGAAGGAATTGTCCTCAACCCGAGAGACCGTGGCCGGAGAAACAGTAATGGGCAGGGCCACCCCGCTAAGACCGGTGAAAATATTGCCCTTGATCAGATGTCCGCCTACGGGATCATTAACAAACAGGCCTGGGCCTCCCTGGTTAACCGTATTGTTTAGAAAGTTCAGGTTTCCCGCAGAAACATATTGCACTGTTCCGATATTTTTAAGGGTGAAGCCCGCCACGGTATTGCCAAGGGAGAGGGTGAAAATATTTCCGCCCGGGGCGTTGATTATGGTGCTGCTTCCCTTGCCGGGCTGATCGCCCACAAGCTTCAACCCTTGGTGCAGCACTATCGGGAATCCCTCCCCCAGAGCCACATCATAGGTTCCCGGGGCAACCATGACCCAACTGTCAACTCCCGCATAGGTCATGGCAAAGGAAATGGTCCGGAAGGGAGTATTCTTGGAGCCATCGGCGGCATCTGAGCCGGAAACAGCATCCACATAGTAATTGAACAGCACCTCAATGGCGATGGTGGCCGGCGCGCTGTTTAAGGTTCCATCGCTTGCCACCAGGGAGATAACGTATGCTCCCGGCATATCGGGTGTGAATACGGGATTGACCAGGGTGTTATCGTCGAACCCGGCCAGGTTTCCGATGGGGCCGGAAGCCACCGACCAAAGAAAAGTCAGGGTATCATCATTGGGATCACTGCTGGCTGAGCCGTCCAGGGTGACGGGTGTTCCGGCGGCAATGGTCTGATTCGCCCCGGCATTGGCCACCGGTCTGTTTGCCGACTGATCATCCGTTTTATTATTACCCCCACCTCCGCCGCAGGCCCCCAGAGCCAAAGCCAGAGCCAGAGTCAGGGGCAGGATCAGGGCCGGGGCCAGCCGTCGCGCTGGCAGAAAGCACCCTGCATATTTTACGAACCCTGCAAATATCGCTTTGTTTCCGTTCATGGTTGTTATTTCCGCTCCGGTTTAAAAGCTATCTCAAAAAAAATAATTATGCCTCCGGTAGGCCGGTGGGCGCTGCCCCCCCGCACCCCCGGGAAGGGGTTGGCGAACCCCTTCACCCCAGTAAAAGCCATAAATACAATGGCATAAATTTTTCGGCTCCATTAAAGCAGGTGCAGGGGCAGCGGTATAGAGTGCCGGCCCCTGCTGGGGCTGAAGTTGCCCATGGGCAAAAACGGGGGGCAAAACCCCCAAATTGTTTATTTCGAGATGGCTTGTAGTTCCCGCCATTTGAAAAACTTTCCCCCATCCCGTTATTACCTTCAGTTGTTCTGCGAGTTTTGATCTGCGAAATTTTACTTTGATATACCGAAGCAAAACATAACAATAATTAGTTTTTTAATCAATAGTTATATTGAATTTGAAAACATCGTCGTATTGCTAAATAACGTGTGAAAACAGCCGGTTTGATGCGCTGTCGTCGGGAATTTCGCATCTTCAGGTATTGGGCAGCAGATGCATGCGGGGCTTGCGGGCGCTGATGACACCGGTACGGATGCCGGCAAAGTTCAGGCCGCCGTGAAAGCGGGCGTGCTCGATCTTCATGCAGCGGTCCATCACCACCTCCAGTCCGGCGTCCAGGGCCTGCTGGCGGGCCTGCATGTGAATCACGGCCAGCTGCATCCAGATAACCTTCGCCCCCAGGCCGATGGCCTCGGCCACGATCTCCGGCACGGCCTCGGGCTTGCGGAAGATATCCACCACCTCCAGCGGTCCCGGCACTTCGTCCAGGCTGGCGTACACCTTGGCACCCAGGATCTCCTGCCCGGCGGCAGCCGGGTTGACCGGGAATATCTCGTAGTGGTGATCGCGCAGATAGGTGGCGGCGAAATAGCTGGGCCGGTTGGGGTTGGGGCTCAGGCCCACCATGGCGATGCGCCGGTATTTTTGCAGGATGCCCAGAATGGAGCCGAAGGTTTGTCCGGGGAACTGCCCCGATCCGGGTTTGTGTGTTTCGCTCATGGCTGCCTCGCGCTGAATATATATTCCGGTGTTTTTTCCAGGTGCTGATTATCAGGGCTGCTTTTATCAGGCCCCGGCTGCGGCCTGCAGGGCCTGCTCCAGGTCCCAGATCAGGTCGTCAACGTCCTCCAGGCCGATGGACAGGCGGATCATATCCGGTGTAACGCCCCCTGCTGCCATGTCCTCCTCGCTGAGCTGCTGGTGGGTGGTGGAGGCCGGGTGAATGGCCAGGCTCTTGGCATCGCCGATGTTGGCCAGGTGACTGAACAGGCTGAGGCTGTTGAGGAAGGCCCGTCCGGCCTCGTAACCGCCCTTGATGCCGAAGGTGAACACCGCCCCCGCCCCCCCGGGCAGGTATTTTTCCGCCAGCGCCCGGTAGGGGCTGCTCTTCAGGCCCGGATAGCTGACCCAGCCCACGCGGGAATCCGCTTCCAGAAACTCGGCCACCTTGACGGCGTTGGCCACATGGCGCTCCATGCGTACCGGCAGGGTCTCCAGCCCCTGCAGCAGCAGGAACGAGTTGAAGGGGCTGATGGCCGGGCCGATGTCGCGAAGCTGCTCCACGCGCACCTTCATGATGAAGGCGAAGTCGCCGAAGGTCTCGTAGTAGCGCATGCCGTGGTAGCCAGCCGAGGGCTCGGTGAGGCCGGGGAAGTTGCCGTTGTCCCAGGCAAAGCCCCCCGAGTCCACGATCAGCCCGCCGATGGAGGTGCCGTGTCCGCCGATGAACTTGGTGGCCGAGTGGGTGACAATGTCCGCCCCGTGCTCGATGGGCCGGCACAGAAACGGCGTGGCAAAGGTGTTGTCCACGATCAGGGGCACCCCGGCCTCGCGGGCGATGGCTCCCACTGCGGCGATATCCAGCACGTTGATGCGCGGGTTGCCCAGAGTCTCCGCGTACAGGGCCTTTGTGCGGGGGGTGATGGCCCGGCGGAAGTTCTCCGGGTCGTCCGGGTTCACGAATACGGTGTTTATGCCCAGCTTGCGGAAGGAAATATCAAACTGGGTGTAGGTGCCGCCGTACAGGGTGGCCGCGGCCACAATCTCATCGCCGGCCCCCATCAGCCCGAAGATAGTCAGGGCCTGGGCGCTCTGGCCGCTGGCGGTAGCCAGCCCCCCGACGCCCCCCTCCAGGGTGGCGATGCGCTCCTCCAGCACCGCCGTGGTGGGGTTCATGATGCGGGTGTAGATGTTGCCGAACTTCTGCAGGGCAAACAGCGCCGCCGCGTCGTCGGTATCGTCGAAGACAAAGCTGGTGGTCTGGTAGATGGGCACGGCCCGCGCGCCCGTCACCGGGTCGGGGCGCTGCCCGGCGTGCAGGGCCAGGGTGTTTATGCCGAATTTACGCTCGTTGCTCATTTATGGGCCTCCCGGATATTGAATTTCCGCTGTACCAGCTTAGCAAAACCGCCGGTTTTCAACCAACAGTGAAATTACGACCGGCCAGCCTATTCTTCACCCTCGTAGTAATCAAGCGATTCATTCAGGCGGTACAGGTTCAGCAACCGGTGAGCGGCGCTGTCCTGCTTCTGGCCATGCCCGGCCATTACTCCCACCTTGCCCGAATCGGGATAGACGGCCACCTCGGGCTGGTTCTGGGTGGAAATACAAAGGTACTCCAGGGGTTCCTCACCGGTGTTGACCAGCTTGTGGGCGGTGTTCCCGGCGGGAAACACCAGGTAGTCGCCCTGTTCCACCGGCCACTTTTCGCCGTTCTGGTGCAGGGTTCCGCTGCCCTTCAGGACAAGAACAGCCTCCTCGTTGGCAAAGTGATAGTGGGCCGGAAAGGCGGCCTTTCCCGGCGCGAGCCGGTACAGGCTGGCGCCGATCTGCCGGGCACCGCCCTCCCTTGCGGGGCGTTTGCAATCGTACTGGTAGGACTTGCCGTTGCCCCCGGGGCTCCAGGGCAGCTCTTCCAGCCGGACCATGTTGGGGGGCCGGGTTCCCGCTCCGGATTTTCTGCTCATGGGAGCACTTCCAGGGACTGCATCTGATCCCTGCTTAACAGCCGGGTGTGATCAAGCAGCATCACCATATCCTCCATGTTGCTTTTGCCGAAACCCTGCACCATGTCATTGACGGTAAAAGACAGCTCTCCGCCGTCGCTGGCCTTCAGCTGTTCCACCGAATGCACCCCATCCACGGCCAGGGCTATAATGCTGGAGTTAAAGTAAACCAGCACCGCCAGTTCCCGGCGGGTTTCCCGGATCACCCGGCGCGTCTGCTCGAAGAGAGTGATCATCAGGGCCAGTTCCTGGTTCCGGGTGGTTTCTATCAGGGCCAGCGCTTCATCGAATTCTCCCCGCTCCTCCATTTCGGCCACCTGTTCGGCTATCGCATGGATGCTCTTGTGAGGCTGATCGAACTTGCCCAGCTGGGCCTGAACGATGAGGTTTTCGCTTTTAAAGTTGTCATACCAGCGGCCAAAGGCGCATTTATGGGGATCGGTGGTCAGTTTGAAGGGCCGTCTTTCCTTCACTGATTGCTCCAGTTCGATAAGCCAGTTGATGTGATCCTGTTCCCTTGCGTCAAACAGCTCGATCAGCTTCTCTATTGATTCATCCAGGGATGAAAGCCCCAGCCGGGTCCGCAGATCGAACAGCGGCATGGCCTTATCACGGATGGTAATCAGCCCCCGGAGAAATTCCACCCCCAGGGGCAGCTGCCTCACTTCAGCAATCTGAACCATCTCCTGGATGGAATCGGCCTGAAGTGCATATGATTGTTCGTCCAGCCTCACTACCAACCATTGGGTTGTATTATCACCGCTCATGAATATTTTCCTTTCCGGTGGGTATCCTGCCGGACTGTCATGTCAAATTTTGCGACTCCTGGGTATTCCGCATAATATTCCAGATGAATAATATATCAAGGCTGTAATATTTATCATGTGTTATATCAGCGGTTTCACAGTTGGTAATGGGATTTAACGGACGACACCTCGCGGGGGGAGGCCGGAAATCCAGACTTGCACCCAGTTCAGGCCGGGGTGAAGTCGCGGGCCAGGGCGGCGCGGCGGGCGTGGCGCTCCAGGGCCAGCTCCACCAGCCGGGTCAGCAGGTCGGTGTAGCTCAGGCCGCTGGCCTCCCACAGCTTGGGGTACATGCTGATGGGGGTGAAGCCGGGCAGGGAGTTGATCTCGTTGACCACCACCCGGCCATCCTGGGCCAGGAAAAAATCCACGCGGGCCAGCCCGTCGCATTCCAGGACTTCGAACACCCGGACGGCCAGTTCCTGCACCCTTTGCTCCTCGCCGGGCGTGATGGGCGCCGGGATGAGCAGCTGGGCACCGTTGTCGTCCAGGTACTTGGCGGCATAGGAATAGAAGCCGTAGAGCTCCTGGCTGGGAATGATCTCCCCCACGCGGGAGGCCCGGGGGGGCCATGTTTCGCTGTGGCGGTTGCCCAGCACTGAGCACTCCACCTCGCGCCCGGGCAGAGCCTCCTCCACCACCACCTTGTCATCGAAGCGGAAGGCCTCCTCCAGCGCCGCGCGGTAGCCCTCCTCGTCATCCACCCTGCTCACACCCACCGAGGAGCCCATGGACGAGGGCTTGACGAAAAGGGGCAGTCCCAGTTCGGCGGCCAGCCGGGGAAAGGCCTCCCGGGCCTTCTTTGGGCTGATGAAGGCCGCGAACCGCCCGATGGGCAGATCGGCCATCTGCAGCAGGCGCTTCATGATGTCCTTGTCCATGCCCACCGCCGAGCCCAGCACGTCGGCCCCCACAAAGGGCGCGCCGAAGATGCGCAGCATTCCCTGCAGGGCACCGTCCTCGCCATCGGTGCCGTGGATGATCGGCAGCAGCACGTCCAGCTCCAGGGTCTCCGGGCCGGGGCCCTGGCCATCGCGCCGGAGCACCATCCGCCCGCCCCCCCCGGATGGAATATAGCGCGGCAGGCCGGGCTTGAGACTGATGCGGGCCGGGTCGTCGGCGTTATCCAGCAGTTCCTCCGCCGGGCCGGCGTGCCAGGTGCCGTCCTTGGCGATTCCCACCAACAGCGGCTCCAGGCGCTCCCTGTCAATGGCCCGGAAGATTCCGCTGGCCGACCGCAGGGACACCTCGTGCTCCCCGCTGCGCCCCCCGCAAATAATTCCCAGGCTGTGTTTCATCGTCATTATATTCCCGCCCCCAGTGGTGTGCCGGCTTCCCGCAAGATACAGGCGGGTTTGCATACCCGCCTAACCCTGCATATCCCGGATGGGTCGACCTTGGCAAGGATGGGGAGACACCGCGCCCTGCCATAGTGAGCCGCTCTCTTGAAAACACCGCCGGGATGTCTTCTAATAACCTTGCACCGGAAACCCGCGGCCTGTGAGTATCCGGGCCGGGCAGCCCGCGGGGAATGCCATGAACAGCGGAAGGTTTTCGCACGGAAGCTTATGCACAGGGCTTTTGCACAGAAATATTTATCAAAAGGCAGCAAGACATGTTTACAGGAATAGTGGAGGAAATAGGCGCCGTGCAGGCGCTGGAACAGCGGGATGGGGGCTGGCAGCTGGATGTCAAAGGCGGAGAGACCACCCGGGAGACCGCCCTGGGCGACAGCATCGCCGTCAACGGGGTCTGCCTCACGGTGACCCGGCTGGAAGGCGGCGTATTCACCTTTGGGCTGGCCCCGGAAACCCTGGCCCGCACCAACCTGGGCGACCTGAAACCCGGTGCCGGGGTGAACCTGGAGCGCTCCCTGCGGGCCGATGGGCGGCTGGGGGGGCACTTCGTGCAGGGGCATGTGGACGGCACGGGCGTGCTGAAGGAGCGCCGCGAGGATGGCGACTCCCTGGTGTGCACCATCCAAAGCCCCGCCGAGCTGCTGCACTACATGGTCCCCAAGGGCTTCATCGCCGTGGACGGCACCAGCCTGACAATTATCGATGTGCTGGATGATTATTTCACGTTCATGCTGGTGGCCTACACCCAGCAGCATATCGTCCTGCCCCGCTATGAGTTGGGCGCCCGGATCAACATCGAGGTGGATCTGCTGGCCAAGTACGCCGAGAAGTTCATGGCGGCGCGCTAGCCCCCCACCCCCGGAGAATATTCAGACCAGGCGGCAAGCCATGGAAAAAACGGGAACCGGAAATTCTCCCCTGTGGACGCCATCACCGGAGCGGATGCGCGGCTCGAACATGCACGCCTTCTTCCAGGGGCTGCGGGCGCGCCGACTACTGCCGGATGGTATTTCGCCCACTGACTTCCCGGCGCTGCATCGCTGGAGCGTGGAAAATCTGGAAGCATTCTGGGAGCAGGCCTGGCGCGATATGTGGCTGGGCGACCTAGGGCTGGCCGACCCGGGGCTGGCCGACCCGGGGCTGGGCGAACCCGACACAAAGCCGCCTGCCGGTTCAGCCGCGGCGGCCGCGCTGGCCTACAGCGCCGTGCTGACGGACCATTCCCTGCCCGCGGACCGCAGCTCGGAAAGCCGGGTCTGGTTTCCCGGCGCACGGCTCAACTTCGCCCAAAAACTGCTGCGCTATAACGACGACCACACTGCGCTGATAGCCGAGGCCGAGGGGGCACCCCGGCGCAGCATCACCTACGCGGAGCTGCACCGGCTGGTGGCCCGGGTGGCCGCCGGGCTGAAGCGCCTGGGCGTGGGGCCGGGTGACCGGGTGGCGGGGTTCCTGCCCAATACCATCGAGACCGTGGCGGCCATGCTGGGTGCCACCTGCCTGGGGGCGGTCTGGTCATCCACCTCGCCGGACTTCGGGTTCCAGGGCGTGATGGACCGCTTCGGGCAGATCCATCCCAAGGTGCTGTTCTGCGCCGACGGCTACCGCTATAACGGCAAGACCCACGCCAGCCTGGAAAAGGCCGGGCGGCTGCTGGAAGCCCTGCCCTCCCTTGAAAGACTGGTGCTGGTAGGCTTTCTGGAACCGGATTGCCCGCCCCCGGCGGCCTGGGGCTCCCGGGGGGCCTCCTGGAATGAGTTTCTGGGAGCCGAGGACTCCCCGCCGCCGGAGTACCCGGCCCTGGGCTTCGATCACCCGGTATATATAATGTACTCCTCGGGCACCACCGGAGCCCCCAAGTGCATCGTCCACGGGGCCGGGGGGACCCTGCTCAAGCACCATACCGAGCTGAAGCTGCATACCGGCCTGGGCCGCGATGATGTGCTGTTCTACTTCACCACCTGCGGCTGGATGATGTGGAACTGGCTGGTGGGGGGGCTGGCCTGCGGAGCCACCCTGGTGCTCTATGACGGCAGCCCCATGCACCCGGAGCCGGAGCGGCTGTTCCGGCTGGCCCGCGAAAACCGCATCAGCGTGTTCGGTACCAGCCCCAAGTTTCTGGGGGCCTGCGAAAAGGAGGGTCTGGCACCCGGCCGCACCGGGGGGCTGGAGGCCCTGCGGAGCATTCTTTCCACCGGATCACCGCTGGAACCCCGGCAGTTCCAGTATGTGTACCGCGCCATCAAGCCCGACCTGCAACTGGCCTCCATCTCCGGCGGCACGGACATCATCGGCTGCTTCATGCTGGGCAACCCCTTAAGCCCGGTGTATGCGGGGGAGATCCAGGGCGCCGCCCTGGGGGTGGACATCGCCGCCCTGGACGAGGAAGGCCGGCCCCTGACCGACGGACAGGGTGAGCTGGTCTGCCGCCAGCCCTTTCCCTCCATGCCGGTGTATTTCTGGAACGATGGGAACATGGAAAAATACCGCCGGGCCTATTTTGATCATTACCCGGGAAGGTGGCGCCACGGGGACTTCGTCACCATCACCGGCCGGGGCACCGTGGTCGTGCACGGACGCTCCGACGCCACCCTGAACCCCGGCGGGGTGCGCATCGGAACGGCGGAAATCTACCGCATCGTGGAGGCCCTGCCCTTCATCCAGGACAGCATCGTGGTGGGCCACAGGCTCCACGGCGAGGACGAGATCGTACTGTTCGTGGTCATGCGGCCCGGCGAGCCCCTCAATCCGGCCCGAGAGGATGAACTCCGGGCCGCCATCCGCGCCCTGGCCACTCCCAGGCATGTGCCCCGCCATATCCGGGCCATTGATGAAGTCCCCGTGACCATCAACGGCAAGAAGGTGGAACTGGCCGTCAGTGGAATGCTCAGCGGCAAGGAAGTGAAAAACCGCGAGGCCCTGGCCAACCCCGCCGCCCTGGAGCAGTTCCGCAGCATCACCTTCTGACAGCTGTCGGTTTTGAAAACTCAGGTGATTATTGTGGGGATTTTATGGAATTTATACCGTTTGCCCCGGTTGCTTTTGAAATATACCCAGACAAATGGTAAAATCAGCAAATACATTTTCTGAAACAAAACATTCAGGGAAGAGCATTCCGGGTAAGCCCTGTTATATAATATAAGGCGCAAAATACAGCCCAAAATACAGGGCGAAAACAATGTAAGGCAGGGTGCTTTTCTTTTCGGAATAAACAGTGTAGAATACATAAGATATAAACAGAACCCGAAAGCCAGGAGCACT
>JAOUPZ010000335.1 GCA_029879595.1 Deltaproteobacteria bacterium
GGCTGTTCCAATCCGGTTTTTCATATCCGGCCGTCAGGGACCGGTGCACCCCCTTGTATCTGCCACGCTTTCCGCCCGCGCCGGGTTCCCTGCCGCCCTCCCGGAGCGCCTCTTCAGGCCACCCCGACCGCCTCCCAGTACATATCCACCCGCCGCTGGATCTCCGCCAGCCGCGCCTCGTCGCGCCGGGGGTGGAACAGATGGGCGAAGCGCCCCTGCAACTCAAGGTATTGCTCCACCGGCGGCCTGCGCCCCCGGGCCTGGGGAGGACGGGTATGCTCTATGCGACCGTTTATGAACGTCTTGAGGGGAAACATGCCGGTCTTAACCGCCAGGCGCCCGATCTTCACGCTGTCGCGGGGAGCGAAGTGCCAGCCGGTGGGGCAGGGTGCCAGGGCGATGAACATCCGCGGGCCTTCCAGCTCCCGGGCCTGGGCCACCTTGCGGGCCAGGTCCACCGGTTCAGCCGCGGTGATGGTGGCCAGATAGGACGGATTGTGGGCCGCCCAGATGGCGAACAGGTTTTTTTTCTCGCCGGCGAACCCGCCGGGATCGGTGCTGGTATGGGCTCCGTGGGGGGTGGCGGCGGAGGTCTGCTGCCCGGTATTGCCATAGCCCTCGTTGTCATAGCACAGGTACCAGAAGTCCAGCCTCCGGTCCATGGCCGCCGATGTGGCCGAAAGCCCCATTCCGTTGGCCGAGCCGTCGCCGGTCAGCACCAGTACATGGGTCTTCTCCCGGCGGGGGGCTCCCGTGCGGGCCGCACGGGCCTCCAGAATGTCCAGGGCATCGCGCACACCCTGCCCCCCGGCAGGGGCCGAGGCCATGGCCGTGTAGAGCCACGAGCCGGGAAACGGCGTGTGCGGATACACGCTCAGCAGGGTCATGCAGCCCGCGGCATTGACCACTATGGTATTTGCGCCCAGCACGTCGCAGAGCATCTTGATGGCCTCCAGGCCCCCGCACCCCGCGCAGATTCCCGTTCCCCCGGCCATGACATGACTGCCGGGAAGCTCCTTCATGCTTTTATAGGCGGTGTTTGTCATGATGCCTCCGCAGTTTTGACCAGGGCCATGTTCTGCTGGCGCCGGACCTGCTCCAGTTCGGCCCCGGTATAAAGCAGCCTGGGGGGCGGGACGACACCGGTTTCCAGCGCCTCCCGGGCCTCGGCGGCCATGGCGAAGAACTCCTCGGTGGTGATGTTCCGGCCGCCCAGCCCCCCGATGTAGCTCAGCAGCACCGGGTTGCGGCCCGCACCGGGCAGGTCCGTGCCGCCGTTGTAAAGCGCCCCGGCGAGTTCTCCATGAAGTATTCCCCCCAGGCCCGGCGAAAGGTTCTGATCCACCACCACCAGGGCTCTGACCCCCCGGGCCAGTTCCCTAAGCCGCCGCGCCGGGTACGGCCTCAGCAGCCGGGGACGGATCATCCCCACCGGCTCACCCGCCTCGCGCAGGGCGTCCACCGCGCCGCGGGCCTTGCTGGAAAAGGACCCGATCATCAGGAAGGCCACCTGCGCGCCCTCCATGCGGTAGGCCTCCACCGCTTCCATGGGCCGTCCAAAGGTCTGCTGGAACTCGCGGGAAACATCGTCATAGACCCGCAACGCCGACTGATGCGCCAGTTGCACCTGATAGCGGAAATACGAATAGGTGGCCCCGCCCATTACCGCCACGCCCTGGGCGCTGGGGCTGCCGGCGGCCCCGCCGGGCTGGGTGGGGTGGAACTCTCCCACAAAGGCCGCCGCCAGGGCGGGCGGCGGGACTTCCACGGCCTCGCGGGTGAAGGACAGGTAAAAGCCATCCATGTTCACCAGCACCGGGAGCCGCACCCGGGGATCCTCCCCCAGGCGGCAGGCCAGCAGCACGGCGTCCAGCACCTCCTGGCAACTGGCGGCGTGAATCTGCAGAAAACCGCTGTCGCGCATGGCCAGGACATCGTTGTGGTCCGGCTCCAGGGTGATGGGAGATGAAAGCCCCCGGGACACATTGACCAGCACCAGGGGCACCCGCCAGCCGGGAATGGAAAACAGCATCTCGGTGGCATACAGCAGCCCCTGGCTGGAGGTGGCCATAAACACCCGCACCCCGGTGGCGGCCGCAGCCCCGGCAGCCGTCACCATGGAGTGCTCGGACTCCATCATGACCAGACGCGCCTCCATCTCCCCCGCGGCCGTCCAGCGGGCGATGGTCTCAATGATCTCCGTTTGGGGAGTGATGGGAAAGGACGGAACGTAATCGGCGCGGGACAGCCTCGCGCCCCAGGCCGCCGCCTCGTTCCCGGTCATCAGTCTCCGGTTCATCTGCTCCTCCCGTCGTTCCTTTTTCATGGCTGGCCCTCCCCCGCCGTCTGCGCCTCGGGTTCCGGGGCGGCGGTCATTGCCCCGGACGGGCACTGCTCCACACAGATCAGGCAGCCCTTGCAGTGGGAATAATCGATCACGGGGCGGCCCTCGCCGTTGACCAGCACAGCATTGTCGGGGCAGAAGGTGGCGCAGACCCACCAGCAGCCCTTGCACAGTCCGGCGTCCAGCACGGGGCGCTCGGTCCGCCACTGATCGGAGGTCACCTGACTGCTGTTGGCGGTGTTGCGGATGGCCGGTGCGGCCAGTGCGGATGGTTCGTGTTCCAGCCGGATCCAGCGGGGCGGGGTCCAGTGCCGGGCATCCGGCAGGGCTCCCTCCCGCAGTTCGCCCCGGCGGGATTCCAGCCCGGCAAAGGCGGCCAGAGCCTGTTCCAGGCTCCGGGCCAGTGCCTCGGGCCCCAGGTGTACCAGTTCATGGGCAATGGCGTCACGGAGAGCCCCGGCAGTAATCACTCCTGTCAGACGGGCCGCCGCTCCGGCCAGGGTGAGGGCGGCCATGCCAAGCAAGGGCGGCGGGGCGTTGGCGGAACCGTTGGCCGGCAGGTCACAAACGATAATATTGCGGGTCTCGCCAAAGCGGGCCAGCAGCCGCTCCCTGGAGTGCGCCGTGGCCACCAGCACCGGTGTTTCCGCCCCCACCCCTTCCCAGACTCCCGCCCCCGGCATGTCCAGCAGGGTCTGATCAGTCACCGCCACCAGATCCGGCAGGACGATCACGCCCCGCTCATGGATTTCCCTGCGGTCGGCCCGCACGAAGGAAAAAATCGGCGCTCCCCTGCGCTCGGCCCCATAGCGGGGGGCGTCCTGAACGTGAAATCCTTCCAGGAAGAAGGCCGTACCGAGAATCCTCCCGGCTGTCTTCACACCCTGCCCACCCCTGCCATGCAAGCGGATTCTGAACATTGCGCCTCCCCCGGCTAAACAGCCGGAGCCGACCTGCCTGTTCCCCTTCAGTGCTCAGGCGGCATCAACCGCCTGACATGAGCCCATGGCCTTTTTCACCCGTTCCACCGCCAGCCGCACCGCGGCCTCGCGTGGAGTCACTCCGGTTTCCGCCGCAGATTTGAGAACCCTGCCGACGTTGGTGCGGATCTTCCGGGAAATGGTGCTGAAAACCTCGTTTTCCGGCTTTCCGGCATATTCCATTGCCCCGCAGATCACCCCCCCCGCATTGGCTATGAAGTCTGGCAGCACCAGCACCCCCTGTCTGTGCAGGGTCAGCTCCGCTCCGGCGGTCATGGGGATGTTGGCTCCCTGGGCAACCAGGCGCGTCCGCAGCA
>JAOUPZ010000336.1 GCA_029879595.1 Deltaproteobacteria bacterium
GGACTTCCTGGACTCAGCCCACACCCCTGCGGAACCCCTGGTGCTGGCCGGGGATTTCAACGTGGCCCCCGAGCCTGATGACGTATTCGACCCGGAGGCCCTGCTGGGCACTACCTGTTACCACCCGGATGAGCACCGTGGGCTGGCCGCGCTGGCCGCCTGGGGTCTGCAGGACGCCTTCAGGCTGGCCGACAAACGCCCCGGGCAGTATTCCTGGTGGGATTACCGGGGAGGAGCCTGGAACAAGGACCACGGAATGCGCATTGACCATATCTGGCTGACACCCCCCTTGAGCGAACGGCTCGCCGGATGCTGGATCGAGCGGGAGGAACGGGGCCGGGACAGGGCCTCCGATCATGCCCCGGTGCTGGCAGCCCTCAAATGAGCCACGGGCCGGTAACCGCATCGCTCTGGCCCGGAAGAATTTCCGTTTTTTCGCCATTGGACTGAAAATTGCTAGACATTACCCAAATACCGGTCTTCAGAGACGGTTTTGTAATCCCTGCCGGGAAGGCAGGCCGGTTGAAAAAAAATGAAAATAATGCTTTGATTGATTATGGCGGGAGCAGAGGCTCCAACAACCGGCGGATCAGTCCACAGGCGCATGCCAACAGGTTCTCTGAGCCGCCCACAGCCTTCGGAAGCACTCGATGAGTTCGGTATTATCCCAAAATGAAGTGGATGCCCTTTTAAAGGGTATCTCAGGCGGTGAATTCGACGTAGACGATGCCGACCACGGAGACGGCGACGAGGAGATAATCCCCTACGACCTCACCAGCCAGGACCGCATTATCCGCGGGAGAATGCCCACCCTGGAGATCATCCACGACCGGTTCGTGCGTATGTTCAGGCTCACCCTGTCATCGGCCCTGCGCAAGGTGGTGGACATCAGTGTGCGCTCCACCGAGCTGATCAAGTTCGGCGAGTTCCTTAAGACCCTGCCCGTGCCTTCCTCGCTGAACCTGTTCCGGATGACCCCCTTGAGGGGCAACGCCATCATGGTGCTGGAAACACGGCTGGTATTCACCCTGATCGACCTGTTTTTCGGGGGAACCGGCGAACTGGAGGTCAAGGCGGAGGGCCGGGACTTCTCAGCCATTGAGCAGCGGATGATCAAGCGGGTGGTGATCAGCGCCCTTGAGGACCTGCAACAGTCCTGGCGCCCGGTTTTTCCCGTCCAGATCACCTACACCCGTTCCGAGGTCAATCCCCAGTTCGTGGCCATCGTGCCCCACAGCGAGGTGGTGGTGGTGGTTACCTTTGACGTTGAGATGGGCCGCGCACCCATGAGCGTGACCTTCTGCATACCCTATTCGATGATCGAGCCCATTCGGGCCAAGCTCAACGCCGGTTTCCAAAGCGACCAGAACGAGGTGGACACCACCTGGCTGAACCGCTTCCGCACCAATCTGCAGGGAGCCAAGGTGGAGGTGATAGCCGAACTGGGCCGCACCGAGATGCCCGTGCGCAAGTTCCTCGACCTTAAGGAGGGCGATATCGTGCAGCTGGAGCAGGAGGTTGACAACCCCCTGGAGGTAACGGTGGAGGGAATCACCAAGTTCAAGGGATTCCAGGGGTCCTACAAGGGACACCAGGCCATCAAGGTTTCCGAACTGGTCTACAAACCGCCCCAGGTGGACGAAATTCTTCTGCAGTAACACCGGCGGCATAACACCAGTCATTCCAATACGCATCCCGTCCTCTATTCAACGAGTCGCGCCGTGGCAGAGCCCCGGAACATGCCGTTAGCTTTCCGCTGTATTTTTTTCGCCCGGCTGGAAAACAAACCGGAAAAATATCTCTCCCCCCCATTTCCCGGTTGATAAATCCTGCAAAAAAGTTAAAAATTACATGCACAAAAGGATATACCCATCCCAGCCACACGGCACAAAACCGAAAGGAGACTGTAAAACCTGATACCGCCTTGCCGAAGGCCGCAGGTAAATAATTTTCGGCTTCCCGAACCGGTTCCGGCTCGTATGGATTATGCTTTTTGGGTAAATTGAATTACGATTACAGCAGGAGTGTAGCAAATGCCCACCTGGATCAGATTCCGCTATGACAACGGCGACACCACCTTGGTGAACGCCGACGAGACACACATACTGTTCAAGGTTGATGAAAACAGGATCGAGGTGCTGCCGGCAAGACCTGAACCGGGAAGCACCGGGGCTCCGGTTCCGCTTTGCACATACGGCTGCGAGTACCCCGACCAGGTGTCCGCCGCCGAGGACCTGATCTTCGATGCCCTGGGGAAACAGCAGTCCGTCACCATTTCCCTGGACATCCTGGAGGAACACGCCGAATACCTGAACAACGTGCAGGGAATACGCATGGTGCTCTCACTTATACACCAGGGCAGCATCAGAATACCCCGCAACGAGGAGATAACCGACGACGGAGAGCTTTTCGACAGCGATGAAGACCGGCACCAATCGGAAATCAGCCGCTTTGAATCGATGCTCCACACCTACCTGGAGGTACCCCCGGACTCACTTAGAAGGGCCTACCGGCGGACATTTCAGGATATCAAGGAGGATTCCCCCTTCGGAATAAAAACCGATCATGAGGAATGCCCTGATCACGGCTTCCACGAATACTGGATAGTGGAAACCCGCTCTGATTGTAATTACGCCTTTCGGGAAGGCTATAACGACCTGGTGCAAACCCTCGAAAAAGAGGGCTACAACTGGGGCGAGGGCCATCCCTTGATTCATCATGCCTGAAAGGCCGGCCCGCCGGCCGACCCTGAGCATAATGGAGCGGAACCAGTCAGCGCCCCAGGCAAATCACCCCCGCCTCCGGAACCCCTTTACACGGGCCGGGGCAATATTTTTCATTCAAGGAGAACCGGAATGGCATATGTGGTAACTGCGTATTGTGACGGCTGCAAATACACCGACTGTGTTGAAGTCTGCCCCGTGGAGGCCTTTCATGAGGGCGAGACCATGGTATACATCAATCCCGAAACCTGCATTGACTGCGATGTTTGCGTGTCCCAGTGCCCGGTGGAGGCGATATACCCGGAAGATCAGGTTCCCGGCCAGTGGCAGAGCTATATTGCCCTGAATGCCGAAAAGAGCGCGGCGCTGCCGACCCTCTCGGAAAAAAAGCAGCCCCTGCCCTCGGCCCGCACCCTGGAGGAGCTCAAATCCTCCTGAGTTCCCCTTGGTTCACTCCGGCCGGAGGCATCCGGCCCCGTAGCCCGCGCCAGGTCGTGCCGGCTCAGCGGGGCGGCCCGGCCGGAACGCCCAGCACCGATTCTGAACCCGCCTCCAGCAGCCTCACCGGCAACAGTTTGTTTTTCAGGGCCCCCGTCCCGGTGCTATCCCCTTGCTGCAATTCCACCCGGATGTAGTTTTCGGTGAACCCGCCGATGCTTCCGTCCTCCCGGGGAGCCTCGCAAAGCACCAGCATGGTGCGCCCCAGATGAGAGCGGTGAAACTCCAGGCTCTTGCCCTGGCTCAGGTCGCGCAGCAGGGCCGCCCGGCGGCTTTTTTCTGCCGGTGAAACTGGATTTTCCTGCCGCGCCGCCGGTGTGCCGGGACGCTCCGAACAGGGGAAAACATGCAGATAGGCCAGGGGGATATCCTCCAGCAGGGCCTTTGTTTGACGGAAATCGTTTTCATCTTCCCCGGG
>JAOUPZ010000337.1 GCA_029879595.1 Deltaproteobacteria bacterium
CAGGCTGTACCTGCGCCCCAAGGAATTTGCCGTGCTGGAATACCTGGTGCGAAACCAGGGCAAGGTGATGAGCCGGACCAGGATGCTGGAGAACATCTGGGGCTATGATTTTGACCCCGGGACAAATATCCTGGATGTTCATATCCGCCGGCTGCGGGAAAAGCTTACCGGGGCCGGGGCCAGCGCCGTGATCAAAACCGAACGCGGCGTGGGTTATGCCATAATGGAGGAATCCATGGATGAAAACACCTAGGAGCGCCAGGAATGATTGAACGCGGCAAGAAACGCCTCACACTTATCTTCAGCGTGGTGATGATGGCGTTTTCGCTTTTGCTGGTGGCCGCGATGAGCATTCAGCACCACACCTCCCTGATGGCTTCCCAGCGTCAGCATATCGAGGAGGAAATCCTCCTTGAGTTCAGGCCCTATTATCTGCGCAACGAGCTTTCCGCGGTCAAGAAACTGGATCACTCGGTATTTTTCCAGCTTCTAAACCGGCGGGGGGAAATTATGGGGGCCACCCTCAACTCCCAGGATTTCAGACCACCGGCCCAGCTTGAATTCCTGGGGAGCGCCTTTGCCGGCGAGACGGTATTCCAGGAGGTCACCTACGAGGACCGGGAGTACCTGGTGGCGTACTTTTCCCTTGATGAAAACTTTTCCGGGCGGGCCGCCCTGGGCCTTGAAGTAGCCCGCAGGCAGCAGCGCAATTTCCTGCTGAATGCCCTGCTGCTGGTCCCGGTGCTTACCCTGGCGGCCTGGGTGGTATCCCGGTTCCTGGTGGGGCAGGCCATGGTGCCCATCTCTGAGGGCGTGGCCCTGCAGGAGGTGTTCGCGGAAAACGCGGCCCACGAGCTCATGTCCCCTCTCACCGGGATGAGGGGGGGGCTGGAGGTGTCCCTGCGCCGGGAGCATGGCCCGGCGGAATACCGGGAGGTATTGCAGGAAAACCTGCGGGAGGTAAACCGCCTGGTGGAGCTGCTGGAGAGGATGAGGATGCTGTCCGCCTCACGTTTTGAGTCCGGGGAACTGGAGCTTGAATCCATGGACCTGGCGGCCCTGCTGAAAGAGGTTCTGGAGGCAAACCGGCAGGATATGGGCAATTCAGGCATTCAGATCAGGCTCTCCATTTCTGCAGGGTCGTCGGTCATGGCAGACAGCGCATTGTTGGAGCGGGCCCTGGGCAACCTGGTGGAAAACGCCATTAAATACACCCCCCCCGGCGGGGTGCTGAGAGTGGAACTGCGCCGGAAGGGACTGGGCGGACACTGGGCCGAAATTACCCTGGAAAACGACTGCGGGGAACTGGGGGTGAAAGACCCCGAGATATTATTCGCCCCGTTTCTGAGGGGGCAGAACAAAACCCAGGATTCCCCCGGGGAACTGCTGGAAAACGAGGGGGGTGGGAAATCTCACAAGAGGCTTCGGAAAATTCCCGGACAGGGCCTGGGGCTACTGCTGGCCCGCAACATTGTGCGGGCTCACGGGGGGGATCTGAAAGCCGTGCTGCCCCGGCGGGGGCGCTTCAGAACAGTGCTCAGGCTGCCGGTGCTCAATATTTGAAAGACATGGCCAGCCCCTTGTATCCGCGGGTGATGACCGGCTGCAACCGCAGGTCCGTGATATAACCCTTGGCACGCCCTTCTACGCTTAAATCATTGATCTTTTTTCTGCTCTGATCCCATTGCCAGAAACCGTATCCGGCGGCCCCGCCGGCTATGCCCAACTGGAGCAGGTATGACATTTCGGTGGAAAATCCGCTCAGCAGCATATATCCGGCCAGGCCGCCGCCGCCGGCCATAACGATCATCCACATGTCCTTGTCCATCCGTGCCTGAATCATCCTTTGCTCCCAGTCGATCTTTTCCTCGTCCTCCCGGACCACCGATTCGGGAATGACCTCCTGGAATTGATTGCCCAGCCGGATTCCGGTATCAAGCTCCCGGCGGGTGTTTTCTATCAATTCGATCTGGCGGATGTTGTCCAGGTATGTCTGGGCGTATTCACCCACATATGGCGCCTCGATTTTATGGATGATGATGGCCTCCGAGGAGTTCTCGTTCACGTTGAGAACCTTGACGATGGCCACCTTCTTGCGCTGGGTGTAGAGCTGCCGTCCTTCCTGGTTGGTGATGGGCACGTCCTTTTTATAGATCACCAGGTGATTGCCCAGCTTTATGCCGTGCACCTTGCCCAGGCTGATCACCACTCCACGGTGCGAGGTGTTGATGACCTGGCCCTCCAGCAGCGAGTTGTCGGAAATGCGGTTGGCCAGCCGGAACAGACGCTCCTCCATGTTGGCATCGTTGAAGCGCAACTCTTCTTCGTAGTCGGTGAGGTTGTTGGCCGGGTCGATCAGCCTTATCTGGAGGATGAAGGTCTGGTTGTCCAGCCTAAGGGAGCCCACCAGAGCCCGCTGCGCGCCCAGGATGTTGCCGCTTTCCACCCCGCAGGCGATTTCGCGGCAATCTACCAGGTCGGGGTTCATGCGTTCAAAGTAGCTGTTTATCTCCCGGGGGCCCACCACATCGAAGTGCGCCGTGTTGTTAAGATCCTTTTCCAGGATATGACCAATCTGCTCGGCGGCCGATTCGGTGAGGCCGTTGGGCCGCAGACCCAGCACCAGCAGCCTTATCCGCCCGTCACCCACGAAAAGCTCGGGCCGTCCGGCAAGCATGTCGTCCTCCAGGCGGGTTTGCAGGCTCTCATCGGGAACCTGCCCTGCCGCCGGGCCTGGATTGACCAGCAGTCCGGCCGATGAAAGAATGATCAGCAGGGACAACCCGCCCAACAGCCGGGCAAATCCCCTCAGGAGGTATGATCCGGCCGGGGCCGGCTTGTTAACAGGCATGTTGATAAAAGGGAAATTCATTGGTCGGCCAGCCGGGTTGTGGTCTATATGTGGTTGTAATATTTTCAATTATAGACTCAATGGTTATCCGCTGTTTCCGGTTTGAGGCCCTGGGCCTTTTGGCGGAAAGGCGGCCGGAGCGGATCATCAGGTCCGCGCCGGGCCGTTGGTTATAATTCTGCCTGCTGACAATACAAGCAAAAACAACGCCAGAAAGGCGGTCCGAGCCAAGGAAAAATAAACACCGTCATCGGGGGCGTTTCGGGACGGAACGTACGGCTCAATGTCCCGCCCGCCATGATGGAAGACCCAGACAAGGGCTGAAGATGAGCAGACTCAAGATACCCACGAACCTGATGGAACAGTGCTATGCGCACGGGGCTGAAAAATATCCCGATGAAGCCTGTGGCGTGTTGAGCGGACCGGAACAATCCGATCAGGCCGAGGAGTTCCATATTGTTGATAATATTATCAATATGCTCCATGAAAAAGACCCCAGGGAGTTTCCGCGGACGGCCAGGGATGGCTATGTGCTGGACCCGGCCCGGATGATGAAGCTGGAACGGGAACTGAAGGCCCGGGGGCACAGGGTCCAGGCCATCTTTCATTCCCATGTGGATGTGGGGGCGTATTTCTCCGAGGAGGACCGCGCCCGGGCCACCTGGGCCGGGGAGCCCCTCCTGCCGGGGGTATCCTATCTGGTGTGCGGAATCAGGCAGGGGCGGCCGGATGGGGCGATTATCGCCTACTTCGACGAGGA
>JAOUPZ010000338.1 GCA_029879595.1 Deltaproteobacteria bacterium
CCCCCCCCTCGCGGAGGCGAAGTCTTTGATATAGCAGGAATCTGGTGGAGGCGGCGGGAATCGAACCCGCGTCCTATCAGGTGGTCAAGCAAGGTTTTCTACAGGCATAGCGGCGTTGTCGTCGTCACGCCTGGGTGTGGGCAGCCGCAGCCTCACCAGACGCCATCCCGTAAGTTTTCACCACGCCGGTCCGGGCATCCGGCGGTGGCTGAGCACGATTCTTGATGCGGTTTAACCCCTATCGTGCGTCCGGGTGCCGCATCCGGCTATAGAAGCGCTGGCGCTATTAAGCAGCCAGGGCCACCGGAGAATAGTTGCTGTTGTTGGCAGCTACTAAGTTGATCGATTTTTAACGTGGCCATTCGATCAACCACGGCCTGCTTACCCTGCCACCAATCCCATAGTCGAATCCAGGACGCCCCCGGTTCCGTATAAGGCTGGATGTGCAGGCGGAACGGGCCCGCCGGTGTTAGCGGCAGACGCGGTCCGGCTCCATAGACTGATTATACAAAGAACGGGCAAAAGTAGCAAAGCTTTGTGCCCGGTCATTCATTGGCCGTTGAAAATCTGATAGCGGTCGTTGCAGGTGTCATTAACTATCAGTTGATTGGCAGTAACCCGCAGGCCCCAGGGGCATCCCATTGGCGCCAATGAGCCAACGCCGTCATTTCGGCTGAAGTCCGCCTGCCCGATTACAACATCGACCGCTTGAGCATTTGAGGTCGGGAATGTGTTCCGGCCAGGTATTCGATTATTATTGGTATCGGTCAGCATGAACCTGCCGCCCTGATATGTCACCGTGGAACTGCCGTAAGATACGGTGGTTGTGGTTCCAGCAGCGATTGTACCGAAACTCGGCTGCCCCACCACAAAATCCGGCAACGGCGGTTATTACCATGGACAGAAGTATCAAGAACCTTTTTCATGTGGACCCTTTCAGGCAAGTTGATTGGTGGCCATCAGATTAAACAGCGGCTGCAACAATGAGCCTATAAAACACAGCGCATTATTTGCATGAATCCCCTTATTTTTTTCTGTATATGCTATTTATTCAACCGGACAGGTTCTGCTTTGTGTTCAAGTCAAGGCTAAACCCCTGTGGCAGAAAGGGTGTGAACTCCTCAGGAAGCGGAGAAACAAAGCGAAGGCTCTTGCCTGTGACAGGGTGGTCAAAACCCAACAATGCAGCATGGAGTGCAATATGGCGCCCTTTCCACAGGGGATGCAGGGCCGCCTCTGGCCGGTAACGGGGGTCCCCCAGCAAGGGGTGTCCCATCTCTGCAAAATGTACCCGGATCTGGTTTCGCCGCCCGGTCTCCAGGGTCACCTTTAACACCGTAGCCCCGGCAACCCGATGCACTACTTCGTAGTGGGTTACCGCCAGTTTCCCCAAGTTCTTCATCCGGGTGGAGTATTGATTCAGGGACAATGGATCGGTGGTGAGATAGCTTTGCACAGTGCCACTGGATTTGGAGATCGTGCCTGCAGCCAAGGCGATATAAACCCGCTCGGGTTTTCGTGCCCGAAACTGGGATTTGATGGCCTCTGCTGCCTCGCGATGTTTGCACAGCACCAGCAGGCCGGAGGTCTCCCTGTCCAGGCGATGCACCACCAGTGGCCTGGCTTTGGCCTTTGATCCCCGCTTGAGGTAGGTGGCCAGGTAATCCACCAGGGTGTCCCTTTCACCCTTGTTAGGCACGGTTAACACACCTGCGAATTTCTCAACCACCACCAGGTGCGTATCTTCGAACACCAACCGAAAAGCCCGGTTGGGCTTTGGCTTGGATTTTTCCCGGTAATTTCTATCCGGATCATAGCGGACCATTACCGACATTCCTGATTCCACCCGAAATCCCGGTTCGGTACAAACTTCGCCATCAATCCATACGCACTGATGTCCAAAAAGCCCCCGAACGGTGGTGTTGGGCAAACATGTCATGGCGCGCACAATTTTTTGCACCGCACCCGCAGTCTCGGATGTCACCAGCTTTGTTTTTTCCAGACTATGACCCATGGGGGTTCAGGATCCTTGAGAAATTGTTATTTATGCCGAAAGCGGGGTTGACTTCGCGAACACCTCTCCCTACACCTGCCTTTGACCTTGGCAACAGGGTTTTTCCCCAAAACTCTTCTCCGGCAAAGGCTGGTGATGAATACAAGTCACCATAAAAAAACATCTGTTCCTCTGGCAAGCCCCTTAACCCCAAAAAGCACATTATAACATAGGTATACAATAGCCAGCCCTATTTCAGGGTGCAGGAGCCATGGCCCGGTGTAATGGCCCCTGCCCGGGGGCTTGGGGCCTGGGGGGTGATAGCCACCGCGGAATCTATGTATAGATGGGTTCCATCAGGCCTGATTAATCCAGCCAGCAGCATTCCTGCCCGGGTTCCTCCAGGAGAAGCGGCCCTCCTCCCCCAGTGCCCTTCTATGAAAACCCGTCGTAATAGTCAGGGTGGTTAAAACTAGTCGTGTCGCTGCATTTCGCGTGCTATGTCTCGCTATTTGTCCCACCCGCATCAGCCTCCATGTTTTCCGGCCCTGGATTTTTCAAATTGCTTAAGGGGATGTGCAAAGCACTGATTGACCTTTGGAAATACCAGGCAGTCAGGAAAATATGGCCGATTGTGCCGCTTAACAATTATAACAATTTTTTGTTTTTTTCCGGGCTATATGTTATTATCCTCACGAGGCAAAAAACTCTGCAAGTGAATCCTGAAAATTTAATGCACACCAAACTGTCCGGGAGAATTTTATGTTGTTCCGCATATCGAGTGTTAATCCTGTCCTGATTGGTTTATATGGCCTTTTGATGTTTTTAGTCACACTTGGCCTGACCGGTTGCGGCGGGGAAGCCGAAAAGGAAAAAGAAGTAGCCACACCTCCCGCTCCGGGCTTCATAACATCTGAAACCAGCATTACCACCACCGAGGGTGATGTCGCGGTGACCTTCACCATCTTACCTCAAACCGACCCGGGCGCTGATACAATCACCCTGAACATTTCCAGCGGCAACCCCGGTGAGGGTACCGTGTCCCCCGCTTCGATTTCCTGGACGACCGCCGATTACTCCACACCAAAGGAAGTGACCGTAACCCCGGTCCGGGATTTTTCCATAGACAGCGACATCACCTATGACCTGCAGTTTGATCCATCTGCCAGCACTCAGGCTGAATACGCCGCCCTGGGACAAATCACATTGCCGGTCACCAACCGCAATGAAATGCCAGTTTTCCAGGATGATTTTGATGACGGCGATGTAAGTGACTGGATAAACGTAGGAGGACATTTCCTCCAGGCTGTTCCTGGTGGTCCGGGTGGCACCGGATACATGGCCGAATTGTCAGGCGGGACAGGTGTGCACTTTACAGGATTCATGAAGGGCATCGGCTTTCCAATTCAGCCCGAATATATAAGCTTCTCCATATTTGCCACCGTGTTTGGACAAAATGGTGGAATGTTTATCCTGACCGATAGTATTACAGCCAGAATGAATTGGTTCATGTTTAACGGTGGAATGATGACACCCAATGGCGGAAGCGGGCCATCTTATTCACCGGGGATCTGGTATCT
>JAOUPZ010000339.1 GCA_029879595.1 Deltaproteobacteria bacterium
GCGGTGGCCCAGTACAAATTGTAGGTATCCGCTCCGGGTACCGGCGACCAGCTTACGGTCATCACATTCAGGCTTACCGTGGCTGAAATTGAGGCCGTGGCTGCAGTCGGGGCGGTTGGAGTTTGCTCCTCCTTTTCCGCTTCACCCCCGCAGGAGCCCAGCATTATCAGAGCCCCCAGGCTTAGGGACAGCAGGATTGTTTTGCTTTTGAATATCATTTCAAACATTTGATTTATTCTCCGCTTCATAAGGATCACTTACTAAGGTCCTTTTTCCCGGGCCCTTTTTCCCGGGCCCTTTTTCCTGGTTCTATGGAACCTGGTTTTTATTGCTGCCCTACATCCCAGGGGGGGCAATTATTTTATCTGCAGTTTTATGTGCGGTTTTCTTTTCCGCTCGTGTTCCCGAAATGCTGAATTTGAATTCAGTCCTGATTTTGACGCTTTTATTAACAGACCCTAAATAAAAACAACAATAAAATACCATGGGAGAAGAAATAATTCAATGGTCTTATGGGCGGGCTCAGGGCAGATGCAGAGAATGCCCACCACCGGATATTGCTGTCATATCAGCATATAATGCCGGGCATGGGCCGGAATTAAAGACAGTGGTCACCGCGAGAAGTCTATTCTGGGGTCCACCAGTACATAGAGAAAATCGGAGAGCAGGTTGCCCAGCATCAGGGCCAGGCTGACCAGGGTGAGGATGCCCAGCAGCACCGGGTAGTCCCGGGCCAGCAGGGAGTCATAGAACAGCAGTCCCATGCCGTCCAGGGCGAAGATCTGCTCAATGAACAGGTTGCCCACGAAGAACACCCCCAGCAGCCCCCCCAGGCCGGTGACGATGGGAATGAGGGCGTTGCGAAGCACATGGCCGTAGCGCACCCTGGACTCCGGCAGTCCCTTGGCCCGGGCCGTGGTGACGTATGGCTTGCCCAGTTCCTCCATGAAGGCGTTTTTCATCAGCAGGGTCAGGGTGGCGAAGTTCCCGATGAGGTAGCAGGCCAGGGGCAGCACCGAGTGGTGCAGCCGGTCCAGCACCTTTTCACCCGGCGTCATCATGTCATGAAAGTCCGAGGCGCTGCCGGTGACCGGGAACCAGTCCAGGAAGGTCCCCCCGCCGAACAGCACGATCAGCAGAATGCCCAGCATCAGGGGAGAGACCGCATAGCCGGCGTAGACCAGGGCCGAGGTGGCGGTATCGGCCGCGCTGCCGTCCCGCACCGCCTTGAACACCCCCAGGGGGATGCAGAAAAGATAGGTGAGCGCCAGGGAGGTCACCCCGAACTGCACCGACACGGGAATCTTGGACAGGATCACATCCACCACCGGCTCGTCGTGGACGAATGACTTACCGAAGTCCAGGCGCAGGATATTGCCCAGCCAGAGAACGTAGCGGGTGAGCAGGGGCTTGTCATAGCCAAACTGGCGCTTTAGCTCCTCCAGGATTTCCTCGGTGACGCCCTCGTGGGTCAGCCCGCCGGGGCCCGATGAGCCGGGCGCCATGGCCGCGCCGAAGCGGATATCGGCCATCATGCGTTCCAGGGGGCCGCCGGGAGCCAGGTTGATGACCACGAAGGTCACCAGGGTGATTCCCAGGAAGGTCGGCAGCATGGCCAGGATGCGTCTGAGAAAGTATTCTCCCATGTGTGTCTCTGTTGGCTCAGTATGGCACTGTTGGCTCTGTGCGGCTCAGTATTGCTCTTAGTAGCTCTGGGCGTTCAGGGCATTTTGGCGTCCGTCCACCAGTAGTCGTAGCCCACATCGTATTCATACCAGGGTTTGACCATCCGGAAGGTGTTCTGGTAGCCCACCAGGATGTGGTTCTCCTCGGTCATGAACGTATAGGGCTGGTCGTTGAATATCAACTCGTGTATCCGGCGGAACAGCTTTACCCGCTCCGTATCGGGAATGGTCCGGGTGGCCTTCTCGATCAGGCCGTCCACCTCCGGGTTGCGGTAGCGCACCAGATTCAGGCCGCCCTTCTGGGCGCTTTCCGAATGCCACAGGGCCGTGGGGTCCGGCCAGGGACTGCGCTTCCAGCCCAGCATCACGGCATCAAAGCGGTATTCATCGATCAGGGTCAGCAGTGTCGACCAGTCCACCACCTTGAGCGACATATCCACTCCGGCGGAGCGCATGGTCTCCTTGGCCAGGGTCAGCATCTTCACCGAGGTCTCCCGGTCGGCGGTCATGATGGTGAACCGGAAGGGCACGCCGTTTTTATCCAGCACCGCGTCGCCGTCGCTATCCTTCCAGCCGGCCTGGTGCAGCAGTTCCAGGGCCTTTTTGGGGGAAAACTCCAGGGGCTTCACATCCGGCGAGGAATAACGGGAGTTGGTCTCGAACGGCCCCACGGCCTCCACCTGCAGTCCGTGATAGAACTTTTCGATGAACGTCCGGCGGTCGAACAGGTGCCCCATGGCCTGCCGGGCGCGGCGGTCGGAAAACAGGGGCGACTCCAGGTTCCAGCCCACATAGCGGTAGCCCCGGGGGGCCTTGTTCTGGATATCCAGCTTAACCAGCTTCTTTCCGCTGCTGGCTCCCAGGCCGAACTCCGGGCCGTTTGTTTCCCGGGCCCATTGCTCGGGCCGGAACTCGATGGCGTCCAGGTCGCCTTTCTTGAACGCCTCCAGGGCCACTTTTTCGGTGGGGATGATCTTGGTCAGCAGAAGCTGGATATTGTAGCGCCCGGCGTTCTGGGGCAGTTCGCGCCCCCAGTATTCCGGATTGCGCTTGAGCAGGATCGACTGGCCCTTTTTCCAGTGGCTGAACAGGTACGGCCCCGAGCCCAGCGGTTTGCTGGCCAGGGAGGTCTTGTCCGGGTCGTCACCCTTGAACATGTGGGCCGGGACGATCCTCATGCTGGCCAGATTCACGAAGTTCAGAAAGTGGTCCCGCTTCACATGGAACCTGACCCGGTTGCCGTCCAGCACTTCCACGCGGGACAGGTTGCTGTAGTAGGCCTGCCACTTGGCCCGGGTCTTCAGCTTGGGATGGAAAAGCACATCGAAGCTGTGGGCCACGTCCCGGGCCGTCACCGGCCGGCCGTCATGCCAGCGGGCGCGCGGGTCGATCCAGAAGGTGTAGCTGAGCTTGTCCGGTGCGGTCTCCCAGCGGCTGGCCAGCAGGGGGATATGCTCCATGGTGTCCACATCTACCCCCACCAGGGTTTCATAGATCAGGTCCAGCACCTTGTTGCCATAGTAATCCGTGGCGTTCAGGGGGTGCAGCAGCGGGGGCGATACGCTGAAGTGGGTCCGCCTAACGCCCCCCACCGTGGCCTCGGGGTTGCCCCGCACCTGTGAGGAGTTTCCGTCCGGTTTGTTTTCCTGCGCCGGACCCTGGGCCAGGGCCAGCCCCGGAGCAAGCGCGGTCTGGATAATCAAGCACAGCATCAGCAATCCCAGGGCCGGCAGGGCCGGCGCCAAAGACACGCGTCTTTTATCTGCAGTGGTGGGATGCGCCATTCGGTAACCTTTTATTAAATAACTCAGTGTTCAATAACTCAGTGTTCAATAACTCAGTGTTCAATAACTCAGTGTTCAGCAGCC
>JAOUPZ010000340.1 GCA_029879595.1 Deltaproteobacteria bacterium
CATCACACGCCGCCCGGCTGCGAACCGATTGGAAAAGCGGTTCAAGCTGCGGGGATTGTGACAGCTGCTGCAAAAAGCTGGACTGTCCCGTGCTGCATGAGTCCGGGCTGTGCCGGGGGTATGATTCCTTTTTCTGGCGCTATTTCAACTGCGGCAGGTTTCCCAGCCACCAGCGGGAACTTGAGTTCTACCGGTGCGGCAAATGGGCCCTGGAACAGGAAGCCCAATCTTCCCGGGCGAAGATCGCCTGACCGTCCGGGACAATCCGCTTTTCTGTCTGCTTTTCTGTCTGCTGCTGTCCGCTGCCATGGCTCCGGGCTTCGCAAGGCTCAGTTCACGTTGCTGATCACCAGGGAGACCACCGTGCGGTCGTCTCCGCCCATGTTGACGGTCATGCCTGTGCCCAGGTCGCGGCTGATCTGGTAATCTCCGCACAATCCCTTCATCTGCCTGAAAATCTCGGCGGCCTGCTTGACCCCGGTGGCCCCCACCGGATGGCCGAAGCCTACCAGCCCCCCGCCGGTGTTTACCGGCAAATCGCCTTCAAGCGTGGTCCGGCCTGAGTTGAGCAGCTCCATTCCCCGGCCCTTCTGGGCCCAGCCCACCGCTTCATACATCAGCAGTTCGGCGATGGTGAAACAGTCGTGCACCTCGGCCACCTGGATATCACCGGGGGCCAGGGCCGCGTCCCGCAGGGCCTCGGCTGCCGCCGTGGCCACCGTATCCATGAACAGAAAATCCTTGACCATGCCCAGGGGATTGGCCGCCATTCCATAGGAGGAGATCCTGACGCACTGCTCGGGCCTGAGGCCCAGCCGGGACAACCCTTCCTCGCTGGCCAGCAATATGGCCGCAGCGCCATCGCTTACCTGGGAACAGTCGCTTACGCGCAGGTGGGGCTTCAACTCGGGGTTTTGCAGAAAGTTGGGGTTTTCATCGCTGGCTTTCTCGGCCTGCTCCAGGGTCAGGTGGGCCTTGTGCATATGGGCCAGGGGATTCCTGTTGGCATTGGAGTAGGCCTTCACCGAAAAGCGGGCCAGATCACGGTCGCTCAGGCCATAGGCCTCCTTATATGCCTTGGCCCGCCTGGTCAGCAGCGCGGGGAAGGTGAAGTCGTCCAGGGCCCTCTCGGATTCATAATGGGCGGCCCGGGCCAGGTAGTCGGCTCCATCGCGGGCCTTTACCGTGGTCTGCACCTCGGCCCCCACCACCAGGGCCACATCCAGCCCGGCCTGGATGGCATCCACCGCCGCCACGATGGATACTCCTCCGGACGCGCAGGCGGCCTCCATGCGGGACATGCCCACCCCGGCCAGCCGCGGCTCGGCCCGGGAGACCATGGCCCCCAGGTGGGCCTGGTTGCAGAAAAGCTCGCCACCGAAGTTGCCCACATACCCCCGCTGGACATGGGATGGATCAAGCCTGTTCCCATCGAACAGACTGTTCAGCGCCAGTGCCATCTGTTCCTCCAAAGTCGGGTTGTTTTTCCTGCCGAAGTCGGGATGGCCCTTGAATATGAAATCCGGATGACCTTTTCCGATAAACGGGGTGATGGCCTGTGCTGCGATGTATACGGTGCGTACCGGGCGCATGTCTTTCTCCTGAGTGAGCCGGGCCCCTGGCAGGCCCGTGGGTTGCCGTGATTACCTTTGAATTTACCCGCCCCGGTCAGGGTGGGGCAACTGGTTTCCGCCTCCGAAGGCCCCTTTTCACCATATCTCCATTCTTTCCGTCACATTTCCCAGATTACCTGCAAAAAAATTGTCCTTTCCGAATTTATAATTGTCTTAAATAAACGTATATCCTGCTGGCCCCGGGCCGAAGGAGAGAATATGAAAGCGATGAAAAGCGTCAATCATGAGAAATTGGAACCAATCAACACGGCCTTGATGCAGGTTTTGAAACTCCTGGGATTCATGGCGGTCCTTTCGCTGGTGTTTTTTGTATGGGTGGCCAGCGTTTTCGCCCAGCCAACGGAGGATAATTCCAGAAGCAGGAAGCTCATCGGTGCCTCGATCAACAACCTGCCCCCGGTGAATATGCTGGATGACGACCGGGAACTGGAGGGCTTCGGTCATGATCTGGCCGAGGCCGTCATGGCCGCCATCGGCAGCGAGGTCAACCATATCCATTCCGCCAGGGAGGATGTGGTCTTCAACTGGCTGCGCTCGGGCCGGGCAGACTTCATCCATGACATTCCGCTGAACCTGGAAGGGGGAGACTGGCTGGATTACAGCGCCCCGATATTGTCCATACCCGAGGTGATTTTTACCGGAGCCGGGCGTTTTGACATATCCGGGCCGGAAAGCCTGCCGGGAAAAAAAGTGGCCTGCCTGGAAAGGTATGGCACCCCCCTGCTGATTAAACAGGTCATCGGCATGGACTGCCAAGTGGTTTCCAGTCCGGCGGAGGGACTGCTGCTGCTTACCAGCGGCTCGCTGGACGCCTTTGTCCACCCCCGCGAGCTTCTTTTGTACCAGGCCAGCCGCATGGGACTGGAAAACAGCATCAGGATTGCCGGGACAGGTCTGAGGACACTGCACTGGGCCATGGCGGTGACCAGAGGCAACTCCGAGGTGCTGGAACAGTTGAACCGGGGCTTGACCATATTGCGGGAAAACGGCGGGTATGGGCGGATATACAACAAGTATTTCAACCTGGGCATTCCGGGTGGATACTCCGTCCGTGAGGCCGCATGGCTGGCGGTATCCGCCGCTGGCGGGATGTTTCTATTGGCGGTCTTCTTTTTCTGGTATTTCACCTCAAGCCGGCAGGCCATTATCAAAAAAGAACTGGAGGGTATCCTCAGGGACAACCGGATGGCCGAAAAACAGCTCTGCCAGGAACGGGACTTCACCCTGAACCTTTTTTATAACTCGGGCGCCCTGCTCCTGCTGGCTGACCGGGAGGGCCGCATCCTGAGGTTCAACCGCGCTTTTGAGCGAATGACAGGCTTCACTGAGGATGACCTCAGGGGTGAATATATTTGGGAGCGGCTGTTGCCGGAGGAGGAAGCCAGATCCCAAAAGGCGGTGTTCGGGTTTCTTGCCAGCGGCAAGGGGACAGCCTCCGCCGCATTGTCCGGCGAGGTGGAGGTGGATTGCCTGGATAAAGGTGGGCAGCGCCACACATTGTCCTGGGCCAATACGATCATTTTTGACCGGGATGAATATCCGGATGCGGTGCTGGTAACAGGATTCGAGGTGACCAGTCAGAAACAGGACCGCAAGGAACTCATGGACTCCGAGGAGAGGTTCAGAGCCATTACCTCGGCCACTCCATATGCGCTGGCGATTGTCAGGGTATCCGATGGCAGAATTTTGTTCACCAATCCGCATTTCGAAAAACTTTTCCGGGTCAACAGGGCCCTTACCATGGATGTTTCAATCGAGGATTTCCATTCGGACCCGGGAATATGGGAGGCCGACCTGCGGAATCTGGCCGGCGAGGGCAGCCAGAAGCCGGTTGAGCGGCTGATACGGCCCATGTTCGGTGATCCGAGATGGACTCTGCAATC
>JAOUPZ010000053.1 GCA_029879595.1 Deltaproteobacteria bacterium
GGCCATTGCCGCTGTTGATGCCTCCGGTCTGGTGACCGCGGTGGCCCCGGGAACGGCCACCATCACGGCCACGGACCCGGGTGGGGTAGCTACCGCTGGCACCACCACGGTCACCGTGGAGGCGATTTCCATCACCGCACTGACCGATATCACCCCCAACCCGGGCACCGTACCGGCGGGGCAGGATCTGGTGCTTACCGCCAACGGCGCCACCAACCTGGCTGACCCGGATGACGTAAGCCTGCTGGTCACCTGGACCTCCGGCGATGACCTTATCGCCACGGTCTCGGTTGACGGAGTGGTGACCGGGGTTGCCGAAGGCCTTGTGACCATCACCGCCTCGGCAGACATCGGAGGAACCCTCACCGAGGTCACCACCGACGTCACCGTGACCGCAGCCGTGACTGCTATCACTTTTGTGGTCATCGGACCGCCCACCACCATCGGCGTGGGCCAGACCGTCACCGCTGTGGCCCTGGGTGATACCACGGCCGACACAGGTGTGGATGTGGGGGCCTGGGTAACCTGGTCTTCCAGTGATGAAACCGTGGCCACCGTGGACCCGGACACGGGAGTCATCACTGCAGTTGCAATCGGTACGGCGGACATCATCGCCACCCCCAGGAAGAACAACGCCATAGTCAGCCCTGCACAGGCCACCGTGACCGTGGCCCTGGTGGATGAGGGTACCGACCTTGCACGGATACCCATTCCAACCGATGCCATTACAGCCGTGGACGCCACCAGCACGCAGGACGGACAGGTAGGCACCGGCACAAGTTTTTACGAACTGAACCCCAATACGAACCTAGCCGGTGATCAATACGAGGTCAAAATCACAAACATGACCGACGATGTAAATCTGGTTGTGTATAACAAATTGGCAAACGGAACCCCAGTTGCCGGCTGTGGCACCAACACGGGCATAACAGACGAAATCTGCACAGTGACCGTTGCCAATGGTGCCAAAGGGTTTGCTTTCGATGTTATTGGGGGGGGCACCGCTTCTGGGGCCACCTTCACCATTATAGTAACCCGGAAATTATAACTTATAGGCGGTTGCCGCCCTATAACACCAGCCGTCGGCCTCCCTTGTGGGGCCGGCGGTTTTTTTTTGATTTCCTTCAGCCCCTCACCCCTTCCGGCATTTGAACCCCACCCCCCGACCCCCTCCCCGCGATGCAAGGAGGGGGAGCACTGCCTCGATATTTCAAACCTGGGCTGTCGTCCACCTGCTTGAACCATCCAGTCGTACCCTCACCCCTTCCGGCCCCCTGGCGAGCCTCCCTCCCCTGCGCCCTCACCCCGCCCTTCGGGCACCCCTCTCCCACAAGTGGGCGAGGGGAAAACAACTCAAAGCTGCCCCTCTCCCAAGTCTGTACAACCTGGTGGAGAGGGAGCTGACTCGAACCTTCTTGTTTGTCTTTCCGCTTGGTGGGGGGACCGGAGCGAACGCTCAGAGGGGGAAATCACGGCATTATTGGAACTTTCCGACTCTGCCACCGTGCTTATGTGAGAATGTCACTTTTGTTTTCGGTGTCTACTCGTCTATAAGGACAAATCCTTTCCAGGGGGTAATTATATACGCACAATATAATATAATTAATACGAAAGGATATAATATCTTATCAATAAGAGAGGATCCATGAAAAGAAAAAAGGCTTTGGCCATGATTTCCCTCATTGGCCTGCTAATAATTGGGGGAGGAATTACAGATGTTTTAGCCACAAATGGATATTTCAGCCTTGGATATGGCACCAAGTCCAAGGGCATGGGAGGCGCCGGTGTGGCACTTAAAGAGGATGCCATGGTGGGAGCGAACAATCCCTCGGCAGCAGTATTCGTGGGCAACAGGCTGGATGCAGGAGCCACCTATTTTAATCCCAACCGTTCATATGAATACAGCGGGCCTTCTCCATTTATCGCAACTTCCGCACAGGAAAGCAGTTCCACCACCTTCTTCATCCCACATGTCGCCAATAACATGATGCTGAGCGATACCCAGGCTCTTAACTTCGCTGTGTTTGGTAATGGGGGGATGAACACAGACTATGACAAACCGGTTTTTGCCGATCAGTCTGGTCAGGCCACGTCAACCGGTGTCAATCTCTCGCAACTTTTTATCAGCGCCACCTATTCGATAGACCTCAAGCCGGTGGCCCTTGGAATTTCCGGAATCCTGGTGTACCAGCAATTCGCGGCAGAAGGGTTGCAAGGCTTTGACAATCCACTCTATTCAGCAAGCCCAGGGGACGTCACCAATAACGGAACCGACACTTCCACCGGGTTTGGGGTGCGTCTTGGCCTGATGACAGAAGTGGCCCCTGGCACCAATGTCGGGCTTTATTATCAGCCCAGGACGGATATGAGCTCCTTCAGCAAATACCAAGGTCTTTTTGCCGAAAAGGGAGATTTTGACATTCCCTCAAGTTATGCCCTGGGAGTTGCCTGGAAGTCGGAAGGGGGTTTATTGCTGACCATGGATTACCAGAAAATAAATTACTCCGAGGTTGCAGCCATTGGAAATGAGGGTCCGAACACCAGCAACATAACTTTCTTTGACCCCGGGACAGGACCCATGCCTGTTCCAGCGGCGGGCTCTCAACTTGGAGCCACCAATGGCTACGGGTTCGGCTGGCAGGACGTTTCAGTGATCAAACTGGGCGCCAGCTACAACCTGAACGACTCATGGATATTGCGCGGGGGCTTCAACAAGGGTGACAACCCGATACCGGACACAGAGACTTTCTTTAACACCCTGGCTCCAGGAGTGATCGAACAGCATGTCACTTTTGGCTTCACCTATAACCTTTCCTCCAACTCAGAGATCAATTTTGCCTATGTAAAGGCCATGGAAGGGTCAGTTGAAGGAGATATTCCAGCAGAATTCGGCGGTGGCACCAACACCATCAAGATGGATCAGAATGAATTGGAAGTCAGCTATGGGATGAAGTTCTAGCTTCTTTCTGCGGCCTTGCCGGCAACCCCGGCAGGGCCATCCCTGTCCTCCCCCCGCATATCCCCCGCAATTCTCATTTTTGACACCGAGGCTCGTCTGAACCTGCCCCAATTATTACCCCGTGGATCTGAATTTTCAGGCTGAATTATCTGGGGGTGACCCAATGAAAAAAGGCTTACACCACATTAGATGTAAGCCTTTGTGAAAAAGCTCCCCGAGTAAGATTCGAACTTACGACCTAGTGGTTAACAGCCACCCGCTCTACCGCTGAGCTATCGGGGATCGGGGCCTGCCCGGAACGGGCCGCGCTGCCGCTATTTGAAGCCGCGCCGCCTCCCCGGAAGGACTGCCGGGGCGGATGCCGCCGGATGTCAGGCCAGAAAACAATCATATTATGCAAGGCGCTGTTGTCAAGCCCCCGGCTGCCCCCTGAAGACTTGCGGTCCACAACAGGCCCCCGGCTGCCCCGATGCACTCGAGAAAAGGGAAAAAGTTTTTCTCTACGATTGACAGACAGATATCATAATGTTAATAACATTATGATTACAACGAGCCGGTCAGAAGGTTAACAGCAATGGTGCAAGTTTTTCAGAACTGCTCCATAATTGCTCCGCATTTGGCCGGTATAATGGTGGAACATTAATAAAACAGTACTGCGGGAAGAGCGGAAAAAAGGAAAACCGAAACAACAAATTAATCGGTGGAGGGAATTAATCCCAGGGAAAATACAGACCCTAAAAAGAAAGGCAAAAGCCATGCTGGCTCAACACAATCACGAAAATCCGGCCCGGTGGATGGTCAGCTCGATCATTTCCGAAAGCACGGAACATAGCACTGAGCCTCCCAAAAAAACCCGGCGCATCAGGAAAAAGCTGGCCGGTAAGTTTTCCCGGCTGATAAACGATATCAAGGCTGACCTCCGGGAACTGGAAATGAGCCTCACCGGCAAGGATATGCTGAATGACATGGCCGAAAAGCAGGAGGAATAACCTCCTGCTTCGCCCCGCCTCAGCAGCGCCCGACCCGGCCTAAGGAATGAACCCTCATTCCCGGTCGGCAAGGGCGGGCCGGACCCGGTGCCCACAGTATGCTGGGCGCTTTTGAAACGCCCCCCTACCCCCCAAAAAATTAATCAGCCGCCACCAGTTCAGTCCAGGGCTCTGCCTGAAGTTATCCCTGAACCGGCAAATTTATCCAGCGGAAATTACCCCTGAAGACAAGATCCTGCTGCCATATACCGGGCAGCCATATTTTCTGCCGCCTTACTGTCCTGCCGCCTTACTGTCCTGCCGCGGTTTTCATCACCGCCAACTTCACCAGGTGCCAACCCCCTCAGGCCGCTTAGAAAATATTTTCTTTTTTCCGGCCCTTCATGCTAAGTAGGAATAAATAGATATTTATTATCCACCGCAGCCTTAGAAAGGACGATAGACCGGCATCCAGATGGCAGGACTTCTGATGCCCGCCTGTCCGGGCCGGAACAACCTCCGGCAACAAGGCAAAGGGAGATGGGGTGGATCATTTTTTGTTTTTCATTAATTGGGATGAGCCTTGCTCGGAGCAACTATGGTGATCAACCAGCCCGCCGCCGAGGAAGTAAATATTAACCTCAGCGAAAAACAATTTATTCCGGCAGTGGTGCTATGCTTTTTTCTGGGCAGCTTCGGAGTGCACAGATTCTATGTCGGCCGACCAATTAGCGGCCTGCTGATGATGTTCACCCTGGGAGGTCTGGGAATTTGGACCATAATTGATTTCATTTTGCTGGCCGTGGGGCAGTTCACCGACTCCCAGGGCCGGCGCCTGGCCCGCTGAGGCGACCGGGCCATGCACACCAAAAGAAAATAAGGACAAAGCCATGACTCATACCTGGATACACCATCCCCCGACAGCCGGCCTTTTAAAGAATGCGTGGAACGCGCTTGCCATCCCGGCAGTGCTGGTTTTCCTGGCCGCCGCCCTAAGCGTGCCCGTTGCCGCGCAGGAGGAAAAGGTGACCATCGATCTGCAGCCTCTCGCCGGTGGGACCACGATGTACAAGGCCGACCGCGTCATCAAAAAAGACGGGGGCCGGATCACCGAAACCACCCTGTACAACGACCTGTCCGGAAAAACCCTGGTGGAAACGGTTTCAGTGTTCGAGGAGATCAACCTTGCGCCGGTAAGCTACACATACCGGGATAACCGCAACGGCGAAAGTGAGTCCATGACCCGCCGGGGTGGCCAGCTGGTCATGAGCTATAGCGAAAAGCAGGGCGCCAGGCCCGATTCGGACAGCGAGGACCTGAAATCCAACACCCTGCTCTCCGCCGCTGTATCGGCATATATCCTCAGAAACCGCGAGGCCCTGCAACGGGGACAGGTGATTTCATTCGGACTGGTGGTAATCAGCCGGCAGGACATCATCGGGTTCAGGGTCCAGCTGGATAAAAGCGTAAAGGGCCCGCCGGGGACATGGGCCGTGCGGATGGATCCTGATTCCTGGGTAATCCGTAAACTGGTGGACCCCCTGTTTTTCTTCTTTGAAAACGCGGAGCCATACCGCCTGCTGGAGTTCAAGGGAAGAGCCGCGGTTAAAACCGCAGCGGGCAAGAACCAGGACCTGAAATACGTTTTCCAATATTAGAACCAGAAGCCGGCAGCCTGAGGTTTGTTCAGCCAGGCCGGCAAACCGAAAGTGAGCGGAAGGCGTGAAGTTCATTCCGCCGGAAAATCCGGGGAATAATTGCGCCAACTTCCGCATGCCAAAGGGTGATCTGCCAGGGAGGAGTTAGCACGCCCCGGCACAGGCAGTCCTTGTTTATTGCCAAGGAAACACTTAAATTTACGGTTGCAACCATAGTGACTCAGACAGAGCACATCCGCCCCGGCAATAACGCCAGGACCGGACTTGCCTATTTGGTGAACCGGGAAAAAACCAGGCCGTTTTGGCATGGCAGGGCAAATAAAACGCAGGAAACGCTGACTCATGAGCCAGACAACCACCGTATCAGAGCAGCAAAAAAGCACGCGGGTCCCCAAGGATCTCAGGGTGATGGTGGTTGATCCTCAGCCCAACCACCGCAGCAGGATCAAGGACATCCTCAGGGCCATGGAAATGGTGGGGACCATCAGCGAGCGCTCCTCGCCCATCGGGCTGGTGGATATTCTCTCCCGCAACCCCATGGATGTGGTGTTGCTTGACCGCCACACCGGAGAAATGGATGTTTTCGAGGTGATTCAAAAGGCCCGCGAACATCCCGCCGGCAAAGCCGCGAATTTTATTCTGATGGGAGAAGGACTCACCCAGAACCACGTCCAGAAAGGCAAGACAGTCGGGGTCAGGGGCTACCTGCCCAAACCCTTCGACATCGCAAGGCTGGAAAAAGTGCTCATCCAGGCCGCTCCGGCCAATACCTTCGTAGATGAAAGCACACCCGAGGAAGCCGCCCGGGGCCACATGAAGGATACGCTGGACAAACTCCGGCAGGTCACCGTCTTTGGCGGGTTTTCCGATACCGAACTGGTGCGGCTGTTGAGAATCGCCAGAACCAAGAACTTTCCCGCGGGGACCAAGATCTTTGCCGAAGGCGACCCCGGTGACTCCATGTATGTGATCGTTGCCGGCAAGCTGGAGATACGCAAGATCATCAACGGCCAGGAAAAAGTGCTGGTGTACATGAAGCCCGGCGACTGCTTCGGGGAGATGGCCATTATTGAGCAGGTGCCCAGGATGGCCGATGCGGTGGCAGTGCAGGATTGCACGGTGATTGAGGTCCATGAATCGGTGGTCAACAACAACGAGGATGTGTTGTCACTCAAGCTGGTCCGTCAGATCGCCATCTTGCTGGCCAAAAAACTCCGCAAGCAGAGCTCATGACAGCCGGCCTGCCGCAGGAATGCCGCCAGGAAGGACATGGGAGATTTATTACGCCGGCCCCGGAGAAGAAACAGTCAGGACTGGACGCGGAATGACACCCCGCGGCGCCAAGCTGTATATGTCGCTTTTTGCCATGGGGTTATAAATGGGATACATTGGCTGCGGGGGAACCACAGCTGATCAATCTTTTTAATTACTATCCCAGGACGCCTGAAAGCTCCGGATTCCTGGAAAAACTCAATGCTGCAAGGCTGTTTGGCCAACCCCGGCCGGGTTATTGCTGGAATTCCGGCCCAGTACATGCGGATCAAATGGAATATGTATTCATAGGCGGCGGAAACATGGGACGGGCCATGGCCCATGCCCTGATAGGACAGGGCGTCTGTGCTGCCTCAGAAATCATGGTCATAGACCCCGAGCCCGTAATGCTCGAGCGGGTCAGAAAGATGGGCTGCCTTACCGCAACAAAGCTTACCGATGATATTTCCGAGGCCCCCGTGGTGGTGCTGGCCGTTAAGCCTCAGGTCGCCGATGATGTAATAAAGCCCCTCAAACCCCTGCTTAACTCCTGGCAGGTGGTGGTTTCCATCATGGCCGGCATCAGCATGGAAAAGCTGGAAAAAGGGCTGGGACATAAGGTGCTGGTACGGGTCATGCCCAACACCCCGGCCCAGGTGGGTCTGGGAATGAACGTGTATTTCGCCGCCCACGAGGTTTCCGCCAAGCAGCTGGCCCCCGTGGTGGAAATGCTCAGCGCCTCCGGGGAAACCCTGCGCGTTTCCGTTGAGGACGGTATAGACGCCGCCACGGCCATATCCGGCAGCGGCCCTGCATATGTGTACTATCTGGCGGAGCACTGGACCGCCGCCGCCCGCAGCCTGGGGTTCAGCCAGGAGGACGCATCCCTGCTTATCCAGCAGACCCTTATCGGCGCCACAGCCCTATGGCGGGATTCCGGAGAGGAACCCCGGGAGCTTCGCGAACGTGTCACCTCCAAGGGCGGCACAACCGAAGCGGCCCTGAAACATCTTGACCAGAACAAGACCGGAAAACTGATAGTCGAGGCCCTGGAAAAGGCCTACGCCAGGGCGAAGGAACTGGGCAGATAAAACTGGAACTATTCCCGAGGGCAGCCACCCGATGGACAAGGATGCAGTAAAAAAAGTACTACAGGCCCGCTCCCCCAAAATCCTCATGGTGGACGACGAGGCGTCCAATCTGCAGGTGGTGCGCCTTATCCTGACCCGCGAGAATCTGGCCAGAGAGCTCATCATGTTCAACCAGGGGCAGGAGGCGCTCGAATACCTGGAGAACAATACCGTTGATCTGATACTGCTCGATCTGGCCATGCCCGGCATGAACGGGTTCGAGGTGCTGGAAAGGATCAAGTCCAACCCGGCCAACCAGGAAGTTCCGGTGATCTTCCTTTCGGCCTACCAGGATACCGAATACATCATCCGCGCCTTTGAAATGGGGGCCAACGACTTCATCGGCAAACCCATCATTTCACCCATCCTCACCGCCCGCATCGAGTCGCTGCTGCAAACCCAGACCCTGAAGCAGGAGCTGCAAAAGCAGTTCGATGCGCTGGACCGCACCAGCCGGCTCAAGGATGAGCTGATGTCCATCGCCTCTCACGACCTGCGCTCGCCCCTTTCGGCCATTGAGCTTTTATGCCAGTTCATGAGCGATGCCCTTGCCGGAAAGGGAGAGCACCAACCGGAAGAACTGGTGGGACGCATCCTTAACCAGTCCCGGCTTTCCCGCAGACTTGTGGAAAACCTGCTGAACCTCAACCGCATCGAGGAAGGAATCCTCATTCCGTCACGCTCCTTCTTCAAGCCCGAGGATCTGATCCGGGAGTGCCTGGAGGACGAAAAGCCGATCATGGAAGGACGCGGCCTCGGTTTTTTCTACACTCCCTTCCAGGAGGGCCTGATCTGCCACGGAGACCGGGAGCTGATGGCCCAGGTCATCCGGAACATCATGGGCAACGCCATCAAGTTCGCCCGCTCGCGGGTCAGCATGGATGTTACCGCGCTGGATGTTTCCGGTGAAACCGGCGGGGAACTCGTGGTGCACATCAGCGATGACGGCGAGGGTATCTCCGAGCCCGAACGAGGCAAGATTTTCGAAAAATACCAGAAGGGAGACCGCCGGGGAATTGGAAGCGGACTGGGCCTGTTCATAGCCCGGCAGGTGGTGGAGCTTCACCATGGCAGTATTAATGTCGAATCCACCCTCGGGGAGTATACCCGCTTCACCTTCCGGGTGCCCAATCTGTTCCGGCTGGAAGACCTGCCGGACATGTCCGAATACCAGGATCTCACGGTCAGGATAATATCCGGCCTCAGAAGCGATGGGGAAATGCTGGGCTCGGTGCTTGAGGAGGCGGGCCTGGTGGACGTGATGGTGCTCCCGGCTGAACAGGAATCTTTCGTGGGGATCAACGGAGAACAGCCCGGCCTCCTTATTATTGATTTTTCCACGGGAAACACTTCTCCGGAAACCCTGGCCGGCTGGACTGGCAGCCTTTCCAAAATATGGCCGGTTTTGGCTTTTGCACCCAAAACCTTATTTGATGCGTTTAAGGATTCGTGGGGAGGCAATGCCTGTCAGGTTGAGCCGCCGTTGAATCCCCTGTTATTATTAAATTGTATCAAGGACGTGCTGAAATAGCTGAAGAAAATGCACCCGTAGCCCCCGCACATATACCCGAACAGGGGCCCAGACGGGACAGCCGGAAACCAGAATACATCATTCCACCCGTTCGCCATGGGGGAAGCATAGGCTAGGAAGACGAGCATGGACAATCCAGTTTTACTGATCGTAGATGATGAGCAGGAAAACCGTACCTCCCTGGAGAGTATTTTCAAGGAAGACTACCAGGTACACCTTGCCAGGGACGGAATGGAGGGCTTGAAAAAGGCCCAGGAAGTATCTCCGGACCTGATTATCCTGGATATTGTGATGCCCAAGATGGATGGATTTCAGACCTGTCTGAGACTGCGCCAGCAGGACAGCACCAAGAACATTCCCATTATCTTCCTCACCTCCAAGAACGAGCCGGAAACAGAATCCTTTGGGCTGGACCTGGGAGCCGACGACTTCGTCCTGAAGCCCTTCAACAAGGAAGTCCTGAAAATCCGTGTGCGCAAGCGGCTCAAGGGAGCCGCCGGCCTGGCCGAGGCCCAGAACCTGGGCGATCAGACGCAGCTGGGTGAATACACGGTGTTCTGGGACCGGCAGGAGGTGGGCACGGGAGAAGACCGCATTCCCCTGACCACCAAGGAGCTGGGACTGCTGAAGATGTTCGTGGAAAACAAGGGGCGGGTGCTTTCCCGGGACATGATCCTGGAGCGCGTCTGGTCGGACACCTACATCACGGACCGCACCATTGACAGCCATGTGAAGGAGTTGCGCAAGAAGATCCCTCCCATGGCCAAGCTTCTCAAGACGGTTTACGGCAGCGGATACCGCCTGGACCTGTAGCGCCACCCCCAAAGGCCCGTAAAAGGCGCTTCTATATAAAGATCTGCCCTGTTACGCTACTGCGAAAGACAGCACTGCGAAAGACGGCACTGCGAAAGACAGCACTGGTAAATATTCTAAATGATACTGGTGCGCGGCGACTGTAGGTTTGCGGCGACTGCAGGAAGCTGGGGACGGCGTCCCCAGCCCTTGGCGTTTTTCATGAATCGTACTTTCTGAGACTGCCGTTACTTGACCTCCAGCAGTTCAATCTCAAAAATCAGGGTAGCGTTGGGCGGAATCCGCGGCGGGGCGCCCCTGGTGCCATATCCCAGCTCGGAAGGGATGAATATCTGCCACTTGGATCCGGGCTTCATCATCTTCAGGGCTTCGGTCCACCCGGGAATGACCCCGGTCACCGCAAACTCGGCGGGCTCTCCCCGGCCATATGAGCTGTCAAATTCCGTTCCATCAATCAGGGAGCCCTTATAATGGGCCACCACCCTGTTCTTGGCATCCGGCGATTTGCCCTTGCCATCCTTCATCACGATATACTGAAGTCCGCTCTTGGTGGTCTTTACCCCGGATTTCTTCTTGTTTTCGCTCAGGAATTTCTCACCGGCCTTTTTGTTCTTCTCGCCTTCCACCATCATGGTCTTGTTCCTTTCATCGGCTTGTTCCTTTCTCCAGGCCAGCAGCACATCCTTCAGTTCGGCATCGGTGAGCCAGGGTGTGCCTGAACCCATGCCATCCTTGATGCCCTTGGCCACCATGTCGCCATCAAGCTGCATGTTCTGGCTCTTTATCCGCTGGCCGATATCCAGTCCCAGGGCATAGCTGGTTTTCTTTTTCTTATCCTTCAGGTCTTCCTTGGTCTGGGCATTGACCTGCCCGCCCGGAATCAGGAATGCGGACAGCGCAATCAAAGTGAAGCCGCTAATTAACGAAATATTCAAGGCTTTTTGCATGTCATCCTTGGGAGATGTTTATTTCCGTGCATGGTGATTTCAGACCGGGATTCCCGGCGATAAATAATGACCATACCTCGTCCATGCTGAAAAGCCCACCTGAAAATGGTGACTGTCCATACCTCCAGCCCGGCTGATCTGCCGGGCCGAAACCTCCCTTTTCAAAGGCTTTTTCGTTTTGGGATTGGGAACGACTGGAGAGGCCGGCCCCCGGCTCAGTTGAGCACCACCGGCAGCCCCGCCCGGCCCCAGGCCACGATTCCCCCCAGCAGGTTGATGGGACGCTGATAGCCCATGCGGCTCAGGATATTGGTGGCAAAGTTGCTGCGGGAGCCCACCGCGCAATAAACCAGCAGGCGGGCGTTCTTGTCCTGCAGCACGCCGGCCGCGGCGGCCTCCAGCTTGTCCAGCTCCAGATGAACCGCGCCCGGCAGATGCCCGCTCCTGAACTCATCGTCCGTGCGCACATCCACCACCACCAGGCTCTTGTCCTGGGTAAAAAGCCGATAGGCATCCATGGGACCCATGTGGGTCACATTTGCTGCTCCCTCACCCGGAGCGCCGCTGTTGTTCTGAAGGGTCACCCACACAAAGGCCACCGCTGCCAGCACCGCCACCGCCAGCAGAATTTTCTTTGTCGCCGGGTTTCCCGCTGTCTGTTGCTCCTGTTTCTTCCTGTTGCTCATATTTATCACCCTGGGTTGAGTGTTCCTGGTTGTCGGTAAATTTTTTCGGCAACCCGCTCCGGATGCCCCTGCGGCACAAGACCCTGGAGATGCCAATCCCAGGAATCAAAATGCCCTGAGGATCTGTACCTTAATATACCAGCTTAATATACCAGCTTTTCCTCCAATCTCACCTGTAGCGGGGCAGGCTGTCTGTGACATAATCGCTTTAACAAAACCGCAAAGCCGATAAAAATAACTATCCAGAAAAGATTATTTTTAACAAGACTTTTATATACGCCCGTGTTATACATATATACAGAAGGAATGAGAATATGATGTTTAGCGAAATTTCGCTG
>JAOUPZ010000341.1 GCA_029879595.1 Deltaproteobacteria bacterium
CTGCCCTCACAGCCCCTGGCACCCCAGCCCCTTATTAAGGCGGAGTCAGGCCGCCGGGCAGAGGCTTCCGATACGGCCTCAGCGGGCCACGCTGGAACTGACCCGTCCCACCTGCTCGATTTCCATTTCCAGAATGTCGCCCGGTTCCAGGGGCCCCACACCCGCCGGGGTCCCCGTGAGCACGATGTCGCCCGGCTCCAGGGTGAAATAGCCGGAAGCGGCGGCAATCAGCTCGGGGATAGACCAGAGCATGAGGCTGGTGCTGTCGTGGTGGCGCTGCTCTCCGTTGACCCGCATGCTGAGCATGAGGTTCTGGGGGTCGGTCACACTGGCGGCGGGAACAAACTCGGAAATGGGGCACGAGCCGTCAAAGGCCTTGGCGATCTCCCAGGGATGGCCCTTGGACTTGCAGCGCTCCTGTACATCGGCCAGGGTGACGTCCAGGGCCAGCGCCCAGCCGTCAATGGCGTCCAGCACCTGGGCCTCGTCGCAGTTCTTCAGGGTTTTGCCGATCAGCGCGGCCAGCTCAAGCTCATGGCGCGCGGACTTTGAATAGGGAGGAATCACCACCGGCTCGGACAGCGGGCACAGCGAGGTGGCCGGCTTGATGAAGAACATGGGCGATTCGGGGCGCTCATTTCCCAGTTCCTTGATATGGGCCGCATAGTTGCGCCCGATACAGACGATCTTGCCCACGCTGACCGGCTCGGCCCGGCCCTGCAACTGCACTGTGTGTTTCGACATATAAACCCTGTGAAATCTTATTGTTAATATTTGCCGGAAACAGCGGGAACCGGGAAAGCCCCCGGCCCCTAGCTCCAGTCCCGGGGCAGTTCGTCCCGCCAGTCGGCCAGGGCCTGCTCCAGGGTGTATTGATAATCATAGCCCTGGCTTTTCAGCCAGGCGGCCCGGATATGGTTGGAAAACACCAGTTTTTTCACCCGCACCGGACTCACCGGCTGCCTGATCCCCAGGGGCCGGGCCAGGGCCTCGATGACATAAGACCCCGCCAGCAGGAGCCTGTAGGGCACGGCGGGCACCAGCCGCCTTTTGCCGGCGGTAAGCTGGATGCCCTCCACAAATTCGGCCACCGAGGCCGGGGGGTTCATGGTGAAGTTGTACAGAATCACTCCGGCCGGGCCGTTATTCAGCCGTTCCAGGGCCCAGGTAATGGTGCGGCAGAGTTCCTTGACATATCCGCCGGCTTTACGGGTGCCCTGGTTGCCGGTGTACACGAAGTACCGGCCCAGCACCGCGCGCACCAGCCGGGTGACGTTGCCTCCCTCCCCCGGACCGAAAACCACCCCGGGCCGGACTATCAGCAACCGGCGCTCGCCTGCCCCACGCTGCCAGGCCAGGTGAATCTTCTCGGCGGCCAGCTTGGAGCCGCCATAGGGAGTGCGGGGCACGGGCAGGGAGTTTTCGTCCCGGGGCTCCTCGGAGGGCCCGTACGGAGCGATGCTGCTGGTGAAGACCACCCGCAGGCAACCGGCCTCCTCGGCCCACGCGCAGACGTTCTCCGCGCCGTAAAGATTGGTCTCATAGTATTCGTGGGGCTGGTGCCCCGGCTCGCGGTGCACGGCCGCAAGGTTCACCACCAGTTCCGCCCGGTCGGGCAGGCCCGCGTGTTCAATCTTCCGCCGGACGTCCACCTCCAGGTATTCCACCTTGCCGGAGGCCAGCATTTGTTGAATATTTGCGGGAAAAAGCTCCCCCCGGGGGGCGCGGATATCGGCCAGCCAGATCTTATCGGCCAGGGAGCTGTCCAGCAGATGCCGGGCCAGGTGCAGCCCGATGAAGCCGCTACCCCCGAACAGCACGCAGTTATTAAAGGAGGGGCCGGGCTTATTCATTCCGCCTCCCCGGAAGCAGGCTGCGGGTTCGCCCCCTGGGCCAGATGGTTCTTCCAGGCTTTTTCGACAAAGCCGGTGAACCCGGAGCGGAAATTTTCCACGCCGAACCGCTCGGCGTTGGCCCGGCAGGCCTGGACTGTTATGCGGTCCTGGCTGCCTTCAAACAGTTCAACCGCCTCGCGCAGCGCCTCGGGGGTCTGCTGGGAGAAGAACACCCCCGTGGGCTCTTTGTGGTCCAGCCCCCGCACTGTTTCCAGGGCTCCCCCCCGCCCAAAGGCAATCACCGGTGTGCCGCAGGCCTGTGCCTCCAGGGGGGCGATCCCGAAATCCTCCTCGGCGGCGAACACGAATGCCCGGGCCCGCCGCATGTGATCACGCAGCACATCGCTGTCCCTGAAGCCCAGCAGTTCTATATTGGCCGCACCCCGGGCGGCGGCGCGGGCCTTTTCCCAGCCGGGGCCGTCACCGATGACCACCAGACGCCGCTCGGGCATTCCGGCAAAGGCCTCCACCACCATGTCCACCCGCTTGTAAGGGGTCATGCGCGAGGCGCACAGGTAAAAGTCTTCCTTTGCCCCCTGCGGGGTGAACCTCTCCACGTCCACCGGCGGATAGATCACCACGGCCTCCCGGCGGTACACCTTGCGGATGCGCCGGGCGATGTAATGGGAAATGCCCGCGAAGGCGTCCACTCCCTGGGCGGTGCGGACATCCCAGATCCGGATGCGGTGCAGCAGCCAGCGGGCCAGCCAGCCCACCAGCACACCCTTCAGGCCCCGGTCCAGCCCCGATTCGTGCAGATACTGGTGCTGCAGGTCCCAGGCGTACCGGATGGGAGAATAGCAGTAACAAAGATGCAGCTGGTCCGGGCCGGTGAGCACACCCTTGGCCACGGCGTGGCTGCTGGATATTACCAGGTCGTAGGCGCTCAGATCGTGCTGCTCCACGGCCAGGGGCATCAATGGCAGGTATTTCTGGTAGCGCCGGCGTGCCCCGGGCAGGCGCTGGATGAAGCTGGTGCGCACCGTGCGCCCGCCCAGGAAGAAGCGCTCCTCCGGCGGCAGAAACTCCACGGTGGCGAACAGGTCCGCCTGGGGATAGCAGTGGAGCATCTGCTCCACCACCCGCTCGGAACCCTTGTAGTCAATCATCCATTCGTGAACTATCGCGACCTTCATCATCACCGGGAAAAAAGGTATGTTTGGAACTGGTCCGACCCTGAACATTCTAACCGCAACCCGCCGGAACTGGAAAGACCGGCAACGCTAAAAAAGCTTTCGGCCACGGCAGGCCGGTCAAGGGAAACGCCATGAGAGAAATCATCTATCTGGATACGAAAAGCCGGGAAGAACTGGTGGACATCACCGCCCAGGTGCGGGACATCGTTGCCCGCAGCGGCATTGCCGACGGTCTGGTGGCACTGTACGCCCAGGGAGCCACCGCGGCCCTGATGATCCAGGAAAACTGGGACGAAAGCGTCCCCCGGGATGTGGTGAACTGTCTGGCGGGGCTGATCCCAAGGGGCGTATGGCTCCATGACAGGCAGGATGGCAACGGCGATTCCCACCTGAAGGCCGGGCTGGTCGGGCCCTCGGAGACCATTCCGATTCTTGATGGACGGCTGGGGATATCCCGCTGGCAGAACATATTT
>JAOUPZ010000054.1 GCA_029879595.1 Deltaproteobacteria bacterium
CAGAACGGCACAACGGCCATCATGCACATGAAGGGCGCTCCGGAGGTGGTGGAAAAATTCTGCAACAGGTGGCTGGGGCCGGATGGAGAGCAACCCCTGGATGAAGGTATGCGCCAGCGGATCCACGAGGAAAACCGGTACCTGGCCAGTCAGGGCTTCCGGGTTCTGGCTGTCGCCAGCAGGGATGTGCCCAAAAAAGAAGTCGTCGATGAAAAGCTGAGGGATTTTACCGGTGACATGCTGTTCATGGGCCTGGTGGGGTTGATGGACCCGCCCCGCCCGGAGGCCCGCGAGGCCATAAAGCTATGCCGCAAGGCCGGCATCCAGGTCAAGATGATCACCGGCGACCAACCCGAAACAGCCAAGGCGGTGGCCCATGAACTGGGATTGGACCGCCGGGTGGTCACCGGAATTGAACTGGACAAAATTCCCGAAGATCAGCTCGCCGATGAAATGGAGCGCCTGGACGTATTCGCCCGGGTTTCGCCGGAGCACAAGGTAAAGATCGTCAAAGCCCTCAAGTCCAAGGGTCATGTGGTGGCCATGACCGGCGACGGGGTGAATGACGCCCCGGCCCTGAAAGGGGCGGATATCGGGGTTTCCATGGGAATAACCGGCACGGAGGTGGCCAAGGAGGCCTCGTCCATGGTGCTGACCGATGATAATTTCGCCACCATCGTCAGGGCCGTCAAGGAGGGACGGGGCATTTACGACAACATCGTAAAGTTCGTCCGGTTCCAGCTTTCCACAAACCTGGGGGCCATTTTTACGGTGCTTTCGGCCCTTCTGCTGGGACTTCCCGAGCCTTTCAACCCCATCCAGATACTCTGGATCAATATCATCATGGACGGCCCCCCGGCCATGTCCCTGGGGGTTGATCCGGCAGCCGATGATGTAATGGAACGCCCGCCACGCGACCCGGTGGACCGAATCCTGAAGTTTCAAAGGCTGCTCAGACTGGTGTTTTTCGGAATAGTGATGACCGTGGGATCGCTGGGAGTGATGATTCACATTCTCCAGTCAGGACCAGCCGGGGCGGAAACCGAGCTTAGGGCCGCCACCATGTCCTTCACCACCTTTGTGTTTTTCCAGTTCTTCAACGCATTCAATGCCCGCTCTGAGACAGGCACGACGTTCAATCACCTGTTCTTTACCAACCGGGCCCTGTGGGGTTCGCTCTCGGCCGTGATTACATTGCAGGTGCTGGCCATGAACCTGCCCTTTTTGCGGGAAGTGTTCCACACCACAGCCCTGAGCCTTGAGGACTGGCTGCTGACCATCGGCGCGGCTTCCTCCATTCTGGTGCTGGAGGAAGCAAGGAAGCTCCTCGTCTTGGTATGGAGAAAGTTGAATCCTCCGCCGGAGCCTCCCCCGGTAAATACCGAGGAAGGCACTTTCAAACCCCTGCGGCGCTCATAAGGCGCTGAAACATCCTTCCGTATCCCGTTATATCCTGGCAACTTCAGGCCATCTCAACCGACAATGGACATAGCCCCAGGTCAGAACAGAAACCCCGCGCCGCTGAGCCCCGGATGGGTGGACGGCCCATGAGCGGCGGCGACAGGATACTGTTCGTGGGCGATATTCAGGGCTGCCCGGAAGAACTGGCGGAGCTTCTGGATGTCTCCGGTTTCAGGCCGGGGCGGGACAGGCTGATTCCACTGGGAGACACCATAAACCGGGGGCCGGACAGCCCCGGCGTACTACGGCTGCTGGAGGAGTGCCGGGCGGAGCCCATCCAGGGCAACCATGAGCGGGCCATGCTTAAAATTGGCTCCGGTGCGCCGGGAGCCACCGGTGAGGAACTGCTGGCCTCGGCACCGGACTGGGCCCGCAAGCCCGGCTCGGCCTTTGAGCAGCTTCTGAAGGCGGGAATGTGGGAGGACGCGCTGGAAAAGTTCGCCCGGATGCCCCTGGTGCGCCAGGGCGAGGACTGGGTGGCCGTCCATGCCGGGCTGCATCCCGTACTGCCCCCTGAAGATACCGACCCGGAGTTTCTCACCCATGTGCGCTGGTGCGATCCACAGGGCGTCATGCCCAGCGGCATTTCCGGCAGCCAGTTGGAGTCCCCGCCGGGGCATCAACCCTGGTTTGACTATTACCGGGGGGAGAAAACCGTGTTGTTCGGCCACTGGGCCCGCCGGGGGCTGACCTCGCTGCCCAGGGTCTGGGGGCTGGACTCGGGCTGTGTCTTCGGCCGGAAGCTCAGCGGACTGTGGTGGCCCGAACAGCGTCTGATCCAGGTGCAGGCCCGCCGGGAGTACTATCCGCCCGGCGGATTCAGGACGGCTCAGAGCTGAAGTCGTGCCGTTTCCAGCGATAGGGAGACTCCAGCATTTCTCCCGGTGTTTTCGAGTTTTCCAGCAAATCCAGCAAATCCAGCAGAATCCTGCGGTGCTGGGCCGTATTTCCCGGCTCACCCAGGGGATGGCCAAAGGGGTAACGCAGCAGAAGTGTGCGTGGAGGGCGCACCTGGGCGGTAACTTCCCTGGCCATGGAAATCCCGGCGGTGGGGATGCCCAGTGATTCAACTTCACGCTGTACCAGACCGACCGTCTGGTGGCAGAGCCCTCAGGCGGGGGTGAACAAAACCACGTCCACGCCATCCTCGGAAAGCCTGCGGGCCACTTCCGGGGCGGTTTCCTTCCTTAGTTTTTCAAGGTGCGGGCCTTCCATGTGCCCCATGAGGCTGTAATGCCGGGGAGCCACCTTTCCGATCACGCCCTCTCCGCCATCCTCGCCGGAAAGTGACCGCAGCACCCTGAGCGGCAGCACCACGTCAATGTCGGCATCGGCGTCCTTGTGGTCGTAGTAATCATGGGTGATCATCAGATCCTGCGCCGGAGTATCGGAGGGAATGACCCTGTAGGAGGCATCCCCCTGGGGATCGCCCATATCGAACGGTTTCTCGGAAACAAGATGCACCCCCCCGGTGGTCACCAGGGCCACCCGGCATTCGGCCAGGGGTTTTTTCAGCCCGACCCAGGGAACATTCGCCATTTCGTCCGCCCCGGCCTCGGTCTGGAATCCCCGGGACCAGAAACGCTGCACGACGGGCAGCCGGAACAGCCAGAATGCCAGGCGGCTGCCCAGGCTCTTTTCGCTTTGTGTCATATTCGCTCCTTCGGATACGTCATGGTGTGTTCCCGGGGCTCCATTGGAGGGCCGCCGGGAAAAAATAAATCGGGGCCTACAGGACCACCGGCAAAGGCCCGGCCAACTCCAGCCGGCTGGTGCTGATCCGGGTCCAGCAGGCCAGCACCATCACCCCGGCCCGGGCCGCGCTCCGCAGCGCCTCCCCGTATGCCGGGTCGATATCATCGGCCGGGGCAAACCGCCGGCAGTCCATCCGTTGTACCACAAACAGCACCGCGGCCCGGTTGCCCTGGGCCACCTGGGCGGAAAGTTCGCGCATATGCCTGCTGGCCCGGGTGCTGACGGCATCGGGAAAGGCGGCCTCCCCCCCGCGCCCCAGGGAGACGTTCTTCACCTCCACATAAAGCGGCGGGTCCTGACCCCCCTCCAGCAGAATATCCACCCGGCTGGACTCCCCGTAAGGCACCTCGCGGCGCAGCAGAGGATAGCCCGCCAGTTCGGGAATGCGCCCCGCTGTGATGGCTTCTGCGGCCAGCGTGTTGGCCCTTACGGTGTTCACACCGGTAAGCGAACCTTCGGACTCCACCAGCTCCCAGGTGTACTTCAGCCGGCGGCGGGGGTTGTCGCTGCGGGAAACCCAGGCCCCCGCCCCGGGCTGGAGGCAGCCCAGCAGGCTTCCCGTGTTGGGGGTATGGGCGGTTATCAGCAACGGCCCCGGGCCAACATCGTCAACGCCGGTTTCTCCCGGGGGTACCTGCCCCGGATCCAGTTCTATATCGACCAGAAACCTCTGATAGCGCCTGACCAGACGGCCCTGCAACAGCGGTACGGAAAATTCCATGGGGTGCCGGGCAGATCAGTTGACAGACATGCGGGTTTCCGGCCCAAGCGGGGCCGTGACTTCCACTTTTCAGATGCTCCCCTTCAGTCGCTCCCCTTCAGCCTCCCTCAAGGGCCGAAATCACCATCAGTTCGTCCCCGTTGTGGACCGGGGTCTGCATCCATCCCAGGTCCTTCACGTTTACTCCGTTCAGGAAGGCCGCCATCATGGCGTTCAGATCGCCCCGGTCATCCCAAAGCATCAGCCCCAGCCCGGGGTGGATGGTTCCCAGTTCGGCCAGCACCTCGCCCACGGTCGCCCCGCCGACGAAATGATCGCTTTCACCGTTGGCGAAATCCGCCAGGACCTGGGCCAGCCTGATGTGCACTTCGGTATTCATCTCTCCCATTCACTCCATTTGGCATCAATCAAGGGTTGTTTTATTATAACGTGAATATTCGCTGACAGGGGTGACAAATTTCATAATTACCCGGGCCGGTTATTTTTTATCCCGTATACAATCACCAGCCGGCACTGCCCGGGCCAATAAGACCCATCGGAAAAGGAACCCGTTCATGGAAAACAGTTTTATTCTGGACCCCCGCCTGGAAGGGGATACCCTGGAAGTAACGGACCTCCGGCTGTGCCGGGTGCGGCTGATGAACGACCGCGATGTGCCCTGGCTGATCCTGGTGCCGCGCCGGAGCGGGGTGGTGGAACTGTTCGATCTTTCCGCGGATGAACGGGCTCAGCTGATGGAAGAAACAACGCTGGCCGCAAGGGCATTATCCCGGCTGCACAAACCGGACAAGGTAAACCTGGGCGCCCTGGGCAACATGGTGCGGCAGTTCCATGTGCACATTATCGCCCGCTATCAAACCGACCGGGCCTGGCCCGGAGCCATCTGGAATACCGGCCCGGCCACCCCCTATGACAGTGCCACCGCCGCCGGAATGCTTGACGCCCTGCGGGCGGAACTGGCCCGGGGCTGAAGCGGCCGGGCGCTCAGCGCCCCCCATCGTCCCCGCCATCGTCCCCGCCATCGCCGCCATCCCTGGCGGCAGCCTCCAGCTCTCCCACCAGGGCTTCGTATGCGCCCCCCAGGGCCATCAGCTCGTTGTGGTTGCCGCGCTCCACTATCTCCCCGCCAGCCATCACCAGGATCAGGTCCGCATTGCGGATGGTGGACAGCCGGTGCGCAATGGCCAGCACCGTCTTGTCCTGGTACAGCTTCTCCACGGCCTGCTGGATCAGGTTTTCCGTGAGGGAATCCACCGAGCTGGTGGCCTCGTCCAGGACGATCAGTTCGGTTCTGGCGGCCACGGCCCTGGCAAAGGAAAGAAGCTGGCTCTGCCCCGCGGAAAGGTTGGCTCCCCCCTGGTTGACCGGAGTGTCATAGCCCTCCTCCAGCTGGCCGATGAACTGTTGGGCATGGACATATCCGGCGGCCTGTCGCACCTCCTCCGGCCCCACCGCCTCCCGGCCCATGGAAATATTGAACCCTACCGAGCCGGAAAACAGAAACACCCCCTGGTGCACCATGGAGATTATCCCCGCCAGTTCGGTGGCCTTCAGACAGTCCAGTTCCCGGCCGTTGATCCTGATGGAGCCCTCATAGCCTCCGTAGGCGCGGGTGAGCAGGCGCAAAATGGTGGATTTTCCCGAGCCGGTCGGCCCGACAATGGCCAGGGACTGCCCCTTTTTCACCGCGAAAGAGATGCCCTTTAGTATCAGGGGGCCCTCCGGGGAATACCGGAAGCGCACATTCTCGAACACCAGCTCCCGGAACTCCCAGGGGGCTTGCGCGTGCTCCGTGGCCTGTGAGTGTGGGTCATCCTCCGGCCGCTCCTCGGCCGGGTCCAGGGACACTGTGCACAGCTGGTTTATGTGATCCAGGGCGGCCAGCGCCCTTTGAATGACCGCCATCTGCTGGCTCAACTCGCGCAGGGGCACAAACAGGCGCTGAATATACTCCATGAAGGCCACCAGCACCCCCAGCGTCAGCACCCCGGCGAGCAGTTCCCCGGCGGCATACCAGAGCACCAGGGCCAGGGCCAGGGTCGTCACTCCCTCCACCAGGGAATACAGCAGGGCGTCGTAGAGGTTTGAGCTGTTCTGGGCATGCAGGAACTGCCGGTTTTTTTCCCTGAACCGGGCCACCGCCTGCTCCTCGGCGGCAAAAAGCTGCACGGTCTTCATGCCGCTGAGGCACTCCTGCAGAAACCCGGTGGCCTCGCTGAGGGCCTGCCGGGCCCGGAAAAACGAGAGCCTCACCCGCGACTGGAAAAACCTGAGCAGCAGCACCAGCACCGGAAACGCCGCCAGCAGCACCAGCGTCAGGTGCCAGTTGAGATAGAACATCATGGCCAAAAACGCCATGGCCTTGATGAGGTCCACCACCAGGGCCAGCACGTTGGTGGCCAGGGATTCTCCCAGGGCCTCGATATCGCTGGTCACGCGGGTCAGAATTGTTCCGATGGGGTGCGTGTCGAAATACGAGCGGGGCAGGCGCAGCGATCTTTGGTAAACCATCTCGCGCATGTCCGCAATCAGGTTCTGCCCGCTTTTTTGCAGCAGCAGCACATAGAGGGCCTCGACCAGATACCCGGCCAGCACCACCCCGCTGGCCAGGGCCACCAGCCAGTACAGCGGCTCCCGATAGGCAGCCAGGCTGCCGGCCTGCATGGCCGGGATTATGTAGTCATCCACGGCCACCTTGGTCAGATATGGCACCGCTGTGGCCGCCAGTGCGGAAAACGGCACCAGCGCCAGCACCATGATAAACCGCCAGCGGTGCTCCCGCAGGCGGGGCCACATCAGTTGCAGTAACACCGGCGGATTGAACAGCCTCCAGGCCGGCGGCTGATTTTTTTTCGGCATTCCGGCCTTCATGGGCTCTCCCCCGGCGTCCCGGATCCGTTCCGCGCCGCGTTCAGCCCGGAATCATCGCGTTCACCCTGAAATATCCAGGCCTGCCGGTATGGCCCTTCCTGGCGGATTAGTTCCGCGTGGCTCCCCTGCGCGATAACCCGCCCCCCTTCCAGCACGATAATCCGGTCGGCGCGTTCCAGCGCGCTGATGCGGTGGGAAACGATCAGGGTGGAGCGTGCCATGCGAAAGCTGTATATCTCCCCGATAAGCTGCCGTTCCGTCTCCTGGTCCACGGCGGAAAGCACATCGTCCAGAATCAGCAGGCTGCATGGCCTGAGGAGGGCCCGGGCCAGGGCGATGCGTTGTTTCTGCCCCCCGGAAAGGGTGATCCCCTTTTCCCCCACCAGGGTATCCAGCCCCAGGGGAAACCGCTTCAGATCCGGCTCAAGGGCGGCTGCACTGGCGGCCTTTTCCACCGGTTCCGGGTTTTCTCCGGCCTTGCCGGGCAGACTGCCCCCCATGGAAAAGGCGATGTTCTCGCGCACCGTATCGGAAAACAGGAACGGCTCCTGGGTAACAGTGACCACATGCCGGCGCAGTGTGGCCAGTGATAGGCGGCTGATGTCCACCCCGTCCAGACGCACGGCCCCCTCCGGGGCCCTCAGGTATCCGTTGATAAGATTGACCAGGGTGGTCTTGCCGGAACCGATGGTACCAAACAGACCCACGGTTTCCCCGGGAGCGATACTCAGTCCCACACCCCTGAGCACCGGTGTTTCCTGGGCGTCGGGATAGGCGTAGTCCAGTCCGTCCACGCTCAGCCCCCGGGTGAGCGTTTCGCCCAGTTCACCCTCGGCGGCCGCATCAGCAGGAGGAAGCCCGGGGGTGGTGTTGAACACGGTCTCCAGGCTGTTGAGGGCGGTCATTCCCCGCTGCACCACGAACATCACGAACGTCATGCCCATCAGGGGCGGCACCAGCATGGACAGATACAGCGCGTACGCCATGAATCCGCCCATGGTGAGCTCCCCGTTGATAACCATCATCCCTCCCACCAGCACCAGGGCCACCTTCAGCCCGTTGGCGATATGCACCAGGATCGGCATGAAAAAGGCCCGCATGGTGGCCATCCGGATGGAGGAATCGCGCACCCCGTGGCTGAACCGGGAAAACCGTTCCTGCGCCCATTCCAGGGCCCTGAAGGACCGGATCACATCCACCCCGTTGTAGGATTCCACCGTAAAATCGGAAAGATCCTGCATACCCTTCATCTGGACCATCTGCTCATCGCGCAAGCGGCGCACCGCCAGTTGCAACACCACAAAGGCCGTCATGATGGGCAGGGCCACATACAACGTCAGCCGGGGGGATATCTCATACATGTAAAACGGAGCCAGGGACAGCGTGCCCAGACTGCTGAACAGGCCCATCAGCCCGAAACCCATCATCATCCGTATGCCGTTGATGTCGTTGTTGATGCGGCTGATGATGGCCCCGGTGGGGTTTGCCAGAAAATACTCGCGTTGCAGGGTGGAAAGATGCTTCAGCAGATCGTTCTTCAGCTGGAACTCCACCTTTCTGCCGGGCACAAAGAATAACAGGCGGCTGGCAGTGCGGGTGAGGATGATGGCCACTGCGAAAAACAGAATCCAGCCGATCCTGCTCAGGAATGCTCCGCCGGCCGGGTCTGGATCGTCCCTGAGGATATCAATGGCCTCCTGCAGATAGCGGGGAATGGCCAGGCTCATCCACAAAGTCAGCGCCATGGCCGCCACTCCCGCGCTGTAGGACCCCAGATGACGCAAAATCAGGGAAATTACAAATGCGGCCTTGTTCATCCGGTTCCTGGCGGGCTGGTTTTCGAGAGCTTTGCCGCCTCCTTTGAAAGGGGCGGAATTACCGGGACTCTCTTCCAGAATACCCCCATTAAGCCGTGGTGCAAGTGCACAGCCGCCCGGAGATCTCCCTTGAACCCCGGGCCGGGGTTCTGTCATGCTCTAGTCAGAAAGGCCCCCAGCCGCAGCTGGATGCGGTACAACGATCCGCTGAGGGGCGGGGAGTTCAACACCACACAGGGAGACCTGGATGATCAAGAAGGAAGGGCCCATGGGCCCGCGGCTGGCGGTGGATGTTATTCTGGATGACCGGCAACGGGGAGTGCTGCTGGTCAAACGGCGCAATCCGCCCCTGGGCTGGGCCCTGCCGGGAGGATTTGTGGAATACGGGGAATCCCTGGAAACATCGGCGGCCAGGGAGATGCTTGAGGAAACCGGCCTGGAGGTGAGCGGTCTGAAGCTGTTCGGGGTGTACTCAGACCCCGGACGTGACCCCCGGGGCCATTGTGTTTCGGTTGTATTCACCGCCTTGGCCGATGCTCCGGAAGCGACTCCATGCGGTGGAGATGATGCCGCCGAGGCGCGGTTCTTTCAATGGGAAAACCTGCCTCCGCTGGCCTTTGACCACTCCCTGATCCTGGCCGACTATCAAAACTCCCGCCCACCGGAGATATCCGGATGAGCATCCCGCAGGAATGCCCCCACCCAAGAACGCCAGCCGGAAACGCCAGCCGGAAACGTCTTGTCCATAATTTTTTTCCGGGCCCGGCATAACCGCCGCCCTGCAAAGTTCAGGGCGTTATTCTTCCAGAAGCAAGAAAAATCAGGATGACATTTTTTTTGATAGCTGTTATTGTTTAAACGATTTTCGAATAGCCTCTCCAAACATCCGCGCCACACAGGCAGCCTTTATTCTGCAGCGCCTGCCCTAAACAATACTCCTGGTTCCGGATGGTGGAGGCGATGCTGCAGAGTAGGATTGCTGCTGCGGGATTTTCCACACCATCTGACCAGATCGGCATAAAAAACATGCTTCAACAAAACCGAATATTATCGCGACTCCTGACCGGGGCAATACTGGCCCTGGGACTTCTTCTGTCAGGCACCGGCCCGGCCAGCGCCTCCAAGCTGGTTTTCATAGGGACCGGTGGGGTTACCGGAGTGTATTATCCTACCGGCGGGGCCATCTGCCGCCTGCTGAACACCGAAAGAAGGGTCCACGGAGTGCGTTGCGCCGTGGAGTCCACCGGCGGCTCGGTATACAACATCATAAACGTGCTTAACGGAGACCTGGACTTCGGCATAGCCCAGACCGATGTTCAATGGAAGGCCGTGAACGGTAAGGGAAAGTTCACGGAAAAGGCGGAAAAACTACGCTCAGTTTTTTCCATCCATTCCGAAACTGCGGCACTGGTTGTTCGCGCTGATTCAGGGATCACCAGGGCCTCTGAAATAAAGGGCCGAAAGATCAACCTGGGCAATATCGGTTCCGGTCAGCGGGAAACCAGCCAGGACGTGCTGAAGGTGCTCAACCTCACCGAAGCCGACCTGAAACTGGCCGGGGACATCTCCTCCTCGGACCAGGGCGTGGCCCTGGCTGATGGCCGGATAGACGGCTTTTTCTACATGGTCGGGCACCCCAACGAGGGTATGAAGGATATCTTCTACATGGTGAAGGCCAGACTGATTCCCCTTTCCGGCCCCGGCTTTGAACAGCTGGTGAAGGAAAACAACTACTACGTTAATTCCAAAACCCCCGGAGGCATTTACCGGGGGGTCAGCGAGGACGTTCCCACCTTTGCGGTCAAAGCCACGCTGGTGACCTCGTCCAATGTCCCCGATGAGATCGTATATCTTGTGGTTAAATCTGTCTTCAGCGATCTGGAGCGGTTCAAGGCGTTACACCCTGCCTATGCCAACCTGACCGCCAAATCCATGCTGGAAGGTCTATCGGCCCCCCTGCACCCCGGTGCCCTGCGGTACTACAAGGAACACGGCTTGAAATAATCCCGGCTTTTCAGCCGGCTGTTCCCCGCAAAATGGAAAGGGTAGTCAGCGCCACCGCGGCTGAAACCGACACATTCAAAGACCCCATGCCCCCGGCACCGCCGGGCGGGGTAAGTGAGCACAACCTGGAGCAGGCCTTCTGCACCTCCGGGGAAAGCCCCTTGCGCTCATGGCCCAGCACCAGGACCACCGCCGGCCCCGGGGAGTTTTTGACTCCCGGCTGGGAGGCAAACCGCCGGGACGCCGTTTCAAAAAGGGTCTCCCTGACTCCTGTTTCCAGCCCCCATACCTCCAGAGCTTCACCTCTGAGGTTTCCCAGAGTTTCAGCCATGGAAGAAACGCCCAGCAGGGGCAGCATTTCCGCTCCGCCCTCGGATGTTCGCAGTGCGCCCGAGTTCAGTTTTTCCCCGGGGGCCGTTCCTCCAAGCATCACCGCCCCTACCGCAAAAAAAGCCGCCGTTCGCAGGATCGCCCCCGTATTGTGAGGATTGGAAACATCGTCAAGGGCCAGCCAGACCTCGGCTTTATCCCTGGCCCTGGCCAACGCCTCCCTGGAAACATCCTTCAGCCTCATGGGGCGGGCCTTGACCGCCAGACCCTCGTGGTGGCGGCTTTCGGCCAGTTTGCTCAGAGACTCATCGTCCACCTCGCGGTAGGTGATGCGCCGGCTGGCCGCCCAGGACAGGATACCGCCCAGTTCTCCCCGTATGTTCTTGCCGTGGTAGATCCGCAATACATCTTCCGGCCGGCGCTCTATCAACGCCAGACAGGCCTTTACCCCGAATATGGTCTGTTCTTCCATGTCCCCGTCATTTCCGCCGGAATCCGGCCTGTTTGCCGCGCCTCTTGGCGCTTCCCCCCGGTTTTTTCACCGCTGTCTTCCTGTCCGGTCCCCTGCGGGCCTTTTCCCTGCTGGCGGGAGGTTTCTGGCCCGCCCGCACCGGTTCCCGGCTGACTCCCATAAGCGTAACTTCCCGGCGGTCATGAAACAACTGCCGGGCCTGCCAGTGCCATCCTTTCAGGGTGCCCAGATATTCCAGCAGCGGATCCAGCGCCGCCAGGGGATTCTTCTGGGGAATCTTTACGTTGACCACGAATCTGGAGCACCAGCCTTCACCCAGCCACCGGCGGAGCAGCCCCAGACACACCCCGGGAGCCACCAGCATGTCGCTCAGAAGCCAGTCCACGGGCAGCCTTTCCCGAGGCGGGCGGTACGTCAGGCCATCTCCGCGGTGATGCTCCAGCATACCCGGCAGATCATCCCATCCCTGTGTGCGCAAGGGGCCATTATCCACGGCCAGCACGTTGGCCCCGCGCTTGAGGCAGGCCTGGCTCCACCCTCCCGGAGCGGCACCCAGGTCCACCACCTTACTCCGGTACAGGGGAGCCTCACCCATCAGTTCAAAGGCCTCCTCCAGTTTAAGTGCGGACCGCGAGGGCGCCGTGTCATCCTTCCGCAGACGGCTGGCTCCTCCGGGGTGGGGGTGGCTCAATCGTTCCACCGGCATGAAGGCGCTCCAAACACCGTCTTCCACCAGGCAAAGCTGC
>JAOUPZ010000342.1 GCA_029879595.1 Deltaproteobacteria bacterium
CCTGTACGGCTGGCATGGCTGGAGCATCCTGGGCGCGGTCTGGACCATGACCGGCCTGGGCACAGCCTTCAAGCTTTTCAGCACCGGCCGGTTCGTGCTTACCTCCACCATCTTCTATGTGCTGATGGGCTGGTTCATCACCATCGCCATTATTCCCCTGTCCAGGGCTCTGCCCCTGGAGGGAATGATCTGGCTCATTGCCGGAGGAGCGTGCTATACACTGGGCGCACTGATATACCTTTGGGATGAGCGCCTTCCCTTCTCCCATCCCCTGTTTCACCTTTTCGTGCTGGCCGGCAGCGCCTGCCATTTCCTGCTGGTGTATCAGGTGGTGCTGTTCATGGCCTGAAAGAACTATGGAGCACCAGGATGTTTGAGGGATTGTTAAAACAGATTGCCAGGCCCTGAACAGCCATGAGCAGCTTTGACCGCACCTCATCGCACCACACAGCGCCGCGCCTCTCCAAATTCTGACAGCCATTAACCATACGGCAATAATCAGGGGTTCAAATGACGCTGGCGGGCACCCAGCCGGGGGGTTATGCCCCCGGCTATCAATAAACTGACGCCTGGGAAAACATCGCCTCAGGCGTTGTACAGTCTCAATTCAAACTCATACCAGTCAGAACAGTATGCTGAGCTGAATGATTTGAATATCCACTCCTTCCGGTTCCTCCGAATCTTTCATCTGCTGCATGATCGCGCTGAGCGTTATCCCGGAATCGTTATGGAGCAAATCCAGACCGTAGGTTGAAGAGGAGTATCCTGAAGAAATATCCACATCTTTGCCATTGATATCCTGGGTGCTGGTTTTGACCTTTCCCGATTCCATGGTGTAAAAGGGCGTGATCATCAGGGGGCCGGCCTGGATTAATACCTGACCTCCCAGCTTGAGTCCCACCGCCCTGCTGCTTGAGCTAGGCAGTGCCTCCCCGTTGACCTTGATGCGCGTGGTTGTGGTGGAATAGGAAAAACCGGTATATCCCCCGATGGCAAAGTGATCCTGCGTGATGAAATACCTGCCCAGGTCGAGGCCCGTTCCCGCGCCAAAGACAGACATATCAACTCCGGGCAGGTCTCCTCTTATCAGCAACAGACTTACCGGAAAACTCAGGTAATGAATTCCGCTCTCCTTGGGCATATGGCCGATCAGAGTGTGCGTGATACCGGTTCCACTCATGGTGAAACCATCAGCCTTTGCCGTCAGGCTGATAAGGGACAGCTTTCTCCGGGCAAAGCATTCTCTGAATTTTTCCTGCTGGGGTGAGTTTCCATGCTCCTTTAGAAACTCCCCCTTGTTCGGACTTTGCTCTAACTCCTCTTGAAATTTTTTTTGTTCCCCCCATACCTCCATACATTCCTCCGACTCCTTGCCGGGCATGGTGAAATCCATGGGGGGAGGCTGAACGGAGATGTTGCCCTCCCCGGCATGAATGATAGAAGGCACAAACAATGTGCTGAGCATTAATAAAAACGCAGCCCCCTGAAAAAATTTTACGCTCTCCATATAATTTTTCATCCTGACTCTGCTTTTCTTTGGAAGGCTCTGACAAAACTCCTGGATGTACTTTCTCCCCTGTATCCGAGGGTGCTGCCATGGTCCGAGACTCGGTCCCCGGCGGGCAAAATCAGCCCTAAGCTCTCCAATGGTTTGGTCCTGGCGGACGATTACAACAGCAACTGACGTATGATGTTTTTTTCATCGTAAGCTACTGTCACTATTACGATTTTACTGCACGGCCCATGCTTTCATGAAAAAGTCTTATTGCAAATGACAGCTGGGCGTAAAAACGATACAGGACAGAATTGACAAGGATGTTTTTACGACTCTTTTCATTATATGTGCCTGTTTTTGGCCGATTTAATGCCCGGCCAACACGAAAGTAAAAAAAAACTGCCCGAATAGCCTGAGGGCTCAGCGCAGGGAAACTGCTTTGCCCGAAAGGACAAGTTTGCGGACCGGCCCCAGGAAGGGATGGCCTGGGCCATTGCCGGTCCCGTAGAACAGCCGAGGAAATCTTCCGGGTGCCCGGCGCTACCCCCCCACCTTGAGCAGCACCAGCCCGGCCATGATGACGGCGGCGCCGGGCCAGATGAGGCGCACGGTAGCCCCCTCGTTGAATACCAGATAGCCGATGGCCAGGGCGAAGAGCACTTCCACCTGCTTTACCGCCTCCACATATGAGCTGACGGTGAAGGTGTATGCGGTGGTGCTGAACCAGGCCCCCAAGGACCCGAAGGCACCCAGCCCCAGCAGGGAGGGCCAGTGGTTTATCAGCCTGCGGAAATTCCGTCGGGAGCGATACAGCGCATAGGGGGTAAGCAGGGCCGTGGCGGCGGAGTACCCGGCAAGGATGCTGAACGGCACCGATGATGAAAGCGCCATTTGCTTGATAAGCACCACCGAGGGGGCATAGCAGCAGGCGGCGGCCAGGGTCCAGCGCTGCCCGGGGTCGTTTACCAGTGCGGCCAGGGGCGCCCAGGGCGATATGCGGGCAAACTGGACGTTGAGCAGATAGACCCCGACCAGGGATACTCCCACCCCGGCCAGCCCCACGGGGGTGGGGATCTCGCCCAATACCACATAGCCCACCACCACCAGCAGCACCAGACTCATCTTCCACAGCGCGGTGACCAGCGATATGGACGAGGCCGAAAGGGCCCGGGACAGGCTCAGGGTTCCCAGCCCCTGGGTCACCCCGAACAACATGGAGTTGACCCAAAAGCCCTCGCCCACCACAGGAACGCCTTCCAGCATCACCGCGGCTCCCGCGAAGGGCAGAATGAACGCCACCCTGCTCCACACGTTGATGGTATTATCCAAAGCATGGCCCAGGTGCTTCATGCTCATGTTGCGCAGCACCTGGAACAGCGCGCCCGCCAGGGCCAGAAAAAACCACATGGTCGACTCAGACCCCGTTATAGCGTTCCTTGCGATACTCCAGCCTGTTCAGGGCGTTGATGAAGGCCTTGGCCGAAGCGGTGACGATGTCCAGGTCGGTACCGCGCCCGGTGGCCGTCTTGCCGTCTTCCTCGATGGTCACCGATACCTCGCCCTGGGCGTCCGTGCCGCCGGTGATGGCGGTGACCTTGTACTGGGTCAGGCGGCATTTGGAGCCGGTGATCTCCTTGATGGTGTTCATGGCCGCATCCACCGGGCCATCGCCAAAATGGGCCTTGCGGCGTGACTCGCCGTCCACCAGCAGTTCCACGGTCGCAGTGGGCACGGTGTTGGTGCCGGACATCTGGTTGATCTCCACCAGCTCGTAGCGGCCCTTCACGCCCTTGGTGCTCTGGGTGACGATGGCCTCGATATCCTCGTCAAAGACGGTCTTCTTGAGGTCGGCCATGCGCTTGAACTCCTTGAATACCCGGCTCAGTTCCTCGTCGTTGACCTCAAACCCCAGGTGACGCACCCGTTCGGCCAGGGCGTGCCGGCCCGAATGCTTGCCCAGCACCAGG
>JAOUPZ010000343.1 GCA_029879595.1 Deltaproteobacteria bacterium
CGCTGGTCGGGCCGCAACGGGGCGCAGACGCAACCGCCATCCCGGCCGATTGAAAAAACGCCTTCGGGGGCTCAGCTGAAAGGCGTGCGGATAAGCTGCACCAGATCCACCCGCCAGGCTTCCCCCTCCTTCTGCATCAGCAGGGTATGCTCGCGGGAGAAGCGCCGCTGGGGATTGAACTTGTGCCGATAGGGAATCCGCACTTTGATATACACCAGCGTCCGGTACTGGAACTCCGTTTTCACATACTTGGGATTGGGCACCCCGTCGGGAACCCATTCCAGCTCCACCATGCGCTGGGCGAACTCCTCCTGGTCCAGCCGGCCCTGGCTGTCCTTGCTGCCCAGGGCGTACAACTCGAAGTACACCTCCTCGCGCCATAGGGCCAGCACCCTGTGGAAAGCTTCCAGCGCCTCGGCCTCAATACGCTGCTTTTCATAGCCGTTTGGTTCCGCCCTGAGGGCTTCCGGCGCCGCCAGGGCCAGCAGCAAGCCCAGGAGCAGAGCTGAGAGAAGAACCGGCAGGGCGCAGGCCGTGCGTGCCGCCCGGCGGGGGCCCGGTTGTTCCGTACCGGAGTTTTCCGTCCATCCATTGGTGTTCATCAGCTTCTCCCGCCGGGCATGTTCCGTCACCGGCCTCAGGCCAGTTCCCGAAAGCCCAGCCAAAGTGATTCCAGAGCCAGGGCCTTGTTGGCATTCCAGGCCACCATGGCCTCCCTTGTGTCCAGCACCCGCCGGTGGCAGCGCCGTGCCGCCGCGGGAGTGAACCGCCGTACCGCCCGGTCCAGGAACTCCTGTTTGTCGCTGTTGACCAGCGACTCCCGGGAGGCCCCCTGCCCCAGCAGGGCCAGATCCCTGAACCAGCTTTCCAGCCATTCCAGCACAAACCGCCAGTCATCGGAACCAGCCCAGCGCGCGAAGGACGCCGAGACCTGCCCGAACATGGGGCGCTGGAGCCCATCCATGGCCAGCGTCATCTCGTCCCGCACCTGCATCAGATGCGCCGCCCGCGAGCAGAGTTCGGGCCGGACCCGCCCCTGGGAAAAGCGCACGGCGAACTCCAGCGCCGGGCCTTCCAGGCCCTCGTTTACCGCCAGCAGCTCACGCAGCGTCTGCTCGCCCAGCAGCGAAAACCTCACCGGCAAGCAGCGCGAGCGGATGGTTTCCAGCAGGCGCCCCGGGTTTTCCGCGCAAAGAATGATCAGGGTGTCCCCGGGGGGCTCCTCCAGTGTTTTCAGGAACGCATTGGCGGCCTGAAGATTCATCCGCTCGGCCTGGGAAACCACGATCACCCGCTTGCGGGCCTCGAAGGGAATCAGCCCCAGGGTCTCCTGCACCTCTCTTATCTGGTCGATCCGGATATCCCGCCCCTTGGGGCTGACCGTTTCCACATCCGGGTGAAGCTCCTCGGATATCTTGCGGCAGGACGGACAGACCAGACAGCCCCGGAGCCGCGGCTGCCCCTGCTCCCCGGGTCCGGTGCAGTTGAGGGCCATGGCAAAGGCCAGCGCCGCGCTTCTCTTTCCCAGGTGATGGGGGCCATGGAACAGGAACGCGGAGGGAACCCGGCCGTTGCGCAGCACCGACCGCAGGAACTCCAGGGCCCGTTCCTGCCCCCTGATGGACTCAAAGCTCATGGCGCTCCTCCAGCGATTTCCTGATCAGCAGGGCCGTTTCCTGCTCGGTGCCGCCCGCCTCAATCCTGATCACGCGCTGAGGCTCGGCCTTGCAGATGGCCTGATATCCGGCCCTGACCCGCCGGTGGAAGTCCTCCTCCGCATCGTCCAGCCTGCTTTCCGCCGGGGCGTTTTCGTCGGCCTCCCGGGCCCGTTCCGCCATTCTCCGCCGGGCCAGCCCCACGTCCATGTCCAGCCAGAAGGTGGTGTGCGGTGACGTGCTGAGAATATCTTCGCGGATGAAGCCCTGCAAGGAATCCAGCGAAAGCCCCCGGGCATGGGACTGGTAGGCCACCGTGGCGTCATGGAAGCGGTCGCACAGCACCACCTCGCCCCGGGCCAGTGCCGGGCGGATCACCTGTGACAGGTGCTGCACCCGGTCCGCCATGTACAGCAGCAGTTCACAGGCCGGCGTGATGGCGGCGTTGGCCGGGTCCAGCAGCACTGCGCGCAGGGCCCTCCCGATGTCGGTGCCGCCCGGCTCGCGGGTTTCCAGCACCCTGCGGCCCCGCTCCCGCAGGTAGTGTGCCAGCAGCTTCAGCTGAGTGGTCTTGCCACAGCCGTCAATTCCCTCGAAGGTGATGAAAACCCCCGCCGCATCGTCCCTGACGCCCCGCTGCCCCATGTTATTCGCCGCCCTTTTGCTGGATGTTGAACCGGAAGCCCAGGATCATGCCCTCCTTCATTCCCAGCTGGCGGGCCCGCCCCGCAGCCAGTTCCAGCACCATGTCGGCCTTTTTGGGGGGCTGGTAGGCGGGCAGCTGATTCAGGGGGATGCCCGGAGCGGGCGGCGGAACATCGTGCTCGATATGCACCACCCGTCCGCCGTCCAGCCAGATTATGTCGATGGAAATATACATGCCCTTCATCCAGAAGCTGCGATAGCCCTTGTCCGTGTAGACGAAGATCATCCCCCTGTCGGGGGCCAGGCTGCGCCGCCCCCCCAGTCCCAGTGCCATCAGTTCCGGTGTATCCGCCACGTCCGCCAGTATCTTCTGCCCGGAGATGGTCACCTCGGCCTGGGCCATTTTGCCGAAAGGCGCCTGTCCTCCCTGGGCCGCCAGCCGGACCGGATGCTGCGCCCAGGCCAGCGCCAGCAGCAGGACGAAAAGCCCTGCGGCGCGCAGCATTCTTTTTTTGTTCCCGGCCCTGGTCAGGGCCCCTCTCCAGTCAGTCAAGTTCCTTCTCCAGGATATATCCGCCCCCACAGGGCCTCCGGCCATCAGGCCATCAGGCCGGGCGGGCCTGACGGCTCAGCCGTTTCTTCACCATTCTGCTTTTAACCGGGGACAGACGGTCGATGAACAGCCGGCCCTCCAGATGGTCCATTTCATGCTGCAGGCAGACCGCGGCCAGGCCCTCCAGGGTTTCCTTCATCAGCCGGCCCCCGGTATCCTGATAGCGCACGATGACCCGGCTGGCCCGCCGGATGTCCGTGGTATACCCTTCCACGCTCAGGCAGCCCTCCCGGGTGGTAATTTCCCCTTCGGTATGGAGCAGTTCCGGGTTGACGTATATCCGGGGCTCCCGCCGGAGGGTGCTTCCCTGCTCCCGGGGAAGGTCGTTGGTCAGGTCCATCACCAGCAGCCGCTGTGGCTTGCCCACCTGCACGGCGGCCAGTCCCACTCCCCGTTCCTTATACATGGTGGTCAGCATGTCCTGGGCCAGCTGCTTCAGCCGGCCATCGAATCTGGTTACCAGCCGGGATTTAAGCTTGAGCAGGGGGTGGGGAAACTTGTAAACCTGGAGTATGTTCATCGTCCGCCATCCGGGTTG
>JAOUPZ010000344.1 GCA_029879595.1 Deltaproteobacteria bacterium
GGAGAGCGTACCGGCCTGCACCCCGGACGTTCCGGTGGCCTCGTCCCGGAAGGTTCCCCCGCTACAATTCACACTGAATTCATTTTGCAGGGTTCCCCCGGGCACGGATACCTGGAATGTGCCATCAGCGGCAGTGACTACTACCGTTCCCAGCACGCCCCCCCCACCATCCAGCACCTCACAGGTGGCCCCGGATACCGATGAGGCGAAAACTGATCCACTGATCGTCTCAGCGCTGGACTGGGCTTGTTCCTCCTCTCCCCCACAGGCCGCCAGCAGCAGACAGCCTGCGACCAAAGCACCATAACTTGCTTTCTTAATGTTATTATTGTTCTTTTTCATTTTTTTAAACCTTGTTTTCAAGCCAGATAATTTTATACCGATTTTGCTTTATGAGCGGCCATACCGGCCGATTCATCGAAAATTCCAAACCTGCCTCCAGGGCTTAAAACCCTGCTGACCCCGGTATACAGTAGGGTTTTTTTCCGGATTTCTTTCCGGTTTTGGGGCCGTCCGGGTTGTTCTGGCAGGGGTGCCGGATTGGAACTAGTGTTTTTTTTTACAGCAAGGGAGGTGCGCGGGACTTTACTGCCCGGCAAGGTGGTACCACTGATACATGGATCAAAGGAGAGATGGAAATGCCAGCGGGATATTGTATCGGTGCCGGAAGTCCCTTTTGGAAAAGCGATGCCTGCGATAACTGGCAGAACGCACAGGGCTGTTCGCCGCCTGTTATCACGGTGTGCAGCGGTTCCGACCCGGTTTCGGAAGATGTTTCCAGGGGAGCGCCGCAGCCATGCCGGGCCATTTCGGCCAGCAGCAGGGACTCGGAGAATTGTTGCAGCTTGCGGCAATGGACGGCCCCCAGGGCGATATTGGCGGCCAGCATCAGCACCACGGCCAACAGCAAAGCCTTGCAGGATTGCTTCAGGGCCGAAATATATCCTTTCAGCAGGGAGGCTTTCAAAACAGAAACGATCATTCAATCCGGATGGTTAACGCCCGAGGTATAATGCATAATGCAAAAGGCTAACAACCATGCCCCCTGCAGTCAATACGATATCATTTCCGGGCTGCGCTCCAGGCGGTTTTATCAGGGCTGGAAAACCCCTGCCGGTATTTGCCTATTCAGGGTTGAACCGGCTCGAGCCCGCCTTGCCCTTTTGATAAAAGTGGCCCGGGCCTTCAAAACCGGCTTTATTCCCCCAATATCACGGTTTTTCCCGGTTGATATTTATGGTTTAGTGAGAATAAGGGTTGCCGAACGGCTTCCCGGCAGCAAAAACATACACACAGCGCACACAAGGAACTGGCATGATCAAAGCTGCGATAATTGGAGCAGCCGGGCTTTCCGGGCTGGAACTCATCCGCATACTCAACTCCCATCCCGGGGTAGAACTCTCCGTGGTGACCTCGGGTAAATACCGGGGACAACCTGTGGCCCGTACTTTTCCGCAGCTCAGAACGGTCAGCCTGGAATTTCAGGACCACGACTGCCCCCTGGCCGACACCCAGGTGGTGTTCCTGGCCGTGCCCAACAAGGCCAGTCTGGACGCCGTGCCCGGCCTGCTGGCCCAGGGACGAAAGGTCATCGACCTGTCCGGGGTGTTCCGTCTGCACGACACCGAAGTGTTCCGCAAGGCCTACAGGCTGGAAATGACCGCGCCGGAGGCTCTGGCCGAGGCCGTCTTCGGTTTGCCGGAAGCATTCGGGAAGGAAATCGCCGGGGCCCGTCTCATTGCCAACCCGGGATGTTATCCCACAGCGGCGCTGCTGGGGTTGCTGCCCCTGGGTGAACTGGCGGGAGAACTGGCCGCGCCTCCGGTGATCGACGCCAAATCCGGCGTTTCCGGTGCCGGAGGCCGGGTGGAGGACGACAGTGTGAACTTCATGGAGGTCAACGAGAACTTCAAGGCCTACAAGGTGTTCCGCCATCAGCACACCCCGGAAATACAGGAATACCTGGAGCAACTGACCCCTTTCAGGGCGGATACATGCGGCCCGGTGGTGTTCACGCCCCATCTGCTTCCCCTGGCCCGGGGCATCCTGTCCACCATGTATGTGCGCTTCACGCGGGCAGTTGCGGCGCAGGACATCCGGGCCCGCTTTGAGAACTACGCCTCCGGGCGGCCCTTTGTCACCCTGCTGCCAGCCGGGGCCGACGCGGAACTGAAGATGGCGGTGGGAACAAACTCCTGTGTGATCAGTCTCCACCCGGATGAATCGGGGAAAAACCTGGTGATTGTCAGCGCCATAGACAATCTCCTCAAGGGAGCCTCCGGGCAGGCCGTGCAGAACATGAACCTGATGTTCGGCCTGGATGAGGCACTGGGGCTTGATTAGGGCGGCCTCTGGCTGGCCCTGGGCGTGCCCTGGTGGGCCCTTTATTTGTGGTCAGGGCACTGCGCCGGAAACCCGCCGCACCCCCTCACGGGGCCAGACTCCCAGCAGGGGCAGGGCACGCTGGGCTATCTCCCTGAACACCGGGGCGGCCACCACCCCTCCATAGCGTCCCTTTTTGGGCTCCTCCACCAGCACCATGATGGTCAGCTCGGGGTTTTCCGCCGGGACGAACCCCACAAAGCTGGCGATATGCTTGGTCTTGGAATATCCCCGGGCCTCAATGTCGTACAGTTCGGTTGTTCCTGTTTTACCCGCCACGCTGTATCCCTCCACCATGGCCTTTTCACCGGTGCCCTTGGGGGTTACCACTTCCATCATAAAGCCTTTAACTTTTTGAGCCGTCTCCGGCGAGAATATCCTCAGCGGCGGCAGGGTCTGGGCCGAGTCTGTCTTTTGGCCGGAGTTGTCATAGACTTCCCGCACCAGCCGTGGCTGAACCCTCAGTCCCCCGGTGGCCAGTGTGTTTATGGCGGTCATCATCTGCAATGGTGATACAAGAATGCCATGGCCAAAGGCTATGGCGGCGTGGTCCACCGGGGTCCACTTATCCACCGGAAGAACGTATCCTTCTGCTTCGCCGGCCAGGCGTTTTCCCTCGTTATCGGTGAATATCCCGATCCGGTGGCCAAAGCCCAGCCGGGCCAGGTATTCGGCAAAAACCGCCTTGGGAATGGTCAGTCCGATCTTGGCCGCGCAGATATTAGAGGAAACCTGGATCACCCCGCCCAGGTTGAGCCAGCCGTGGTCGGATGTATCGTGTATGATTCCGTCGAAATACTCCCATTGGCCATCCTCGCAATATAAAAGCGTATCCGCGTTCACCACCTTTTCCTCCAGGGCCACGGCGGTGGTGAGGACCTTCATGGTGCTGCCCGGTTCATAGCCCGATGTGATGGCGCGATTGAAGTAGGTCTCCTTGTCGTATGCGGGATAGTCGTTGGGATTGAAGGATGGATAGTGGGCCATGGCGAGGATTTCACCGTTGTCGGACTTCATGGCCAGCGCCACACCGAATGCGGCCTCGGAATCCCTTACG
>JAOUPZ010000055.1 GCA_029879595.1 Deltaproteobacteria bacterium
GGGCCATCAGGAGCTTTTCCTCGGCGTTCATGGTGAACCCCGGGGACTGCTCGCCGTCCCTGAGAGTGGTGTCGAACACCCGGACCCGCCCGACCTGGGCTCCCCGCGGTGTTATCGTTTTGTCTGCCGCCTTGCCTGCCGCCTTGCCTGCCGCCTTGCCTGTCACTTGGTCTTTCATATTGCCCGTTCCTGGTTCTGGCCCTCTGGGCCTGGTTTCCCTTGAATTTACCGCCGGAAGTCGCCCGGCTGTTCTGTTTCACTCGATTTCAGGCGCGGCAAAAAAAAAGCCGCGATGCCTTTGTGCTCCTTCGAAAGGCCTCGCAGCTGTTCTTTCCGTTGGATCTGGATCGAAATCTTCTCCGCGAGGCTCCCGGCCCCGCTGGATTTCCATCCGCCCTATCTTGATCTTATCCCATCAAGCAGCGGATTGCTTCCGGCCCAGGCTCAGGCGCAGGGTGTAGAACGCCCCTAATAACAGAGCGCCTAAGACCAGTAATCCGAGAGCCATGGGTATCATATCCAATCCATTAATGCGTGGTTTGCGGACTTTCGTCCTTTTTTTATCATTATCGATGGCAACGTCCATTGTCAACCCCTCGGCTATTTTCGCCTTTACTAAGGTTATCGGCATATTGTCCGGTTTTCTTCAAAAGCGGCCTGCCGGCCTTGTCTGGCAGGAGGCGCCTCTGGCCATCTGTGGGTAGGGGACATTCGAAAACTGCGCCAAAATAAATAGCTAATGGATACTCATTATCAATAACAGAAGTTTTAATCGTTTATGCTGAAAAAACTGGGGAAAATATGTTATCAATGCTGCATGTAAACAACCAGAAGGCTCCGGGCTGGCGGATATATTCCGGCCTGGGGCGCAGCAACCGGAAGGAGTGATCCATGGAGCGATACCCATGCCGCTGGCTCGCCAATCCCCAGGCGGCGACCGGCGAGGAATACGGGCCTCGGGAAGCGGCCATTCTGAGCCGCGAGGCGGCCGAGATGGTTCACGGGGAAATTCTGTCCTGGCCGGTTTATCTAACCAGCCCCCTGCACGCCCTGCCCGGTCTGGCCGCCGAGCTGGGCCTGGGAGGGCTGTGGGTCAAGGACGAGTCCCGGCGCTTCGGGCTGAACAGCTTCAAGGCCCTGGGCGGGGCCTATGCGGTGCTGAGGCTGGTGCAGACGGAAGTGCAGCGGCGCACCCAGCGTTCAGTCAGCAGCTCCTGGCTGCAGGCCGGCGACCAGCGGCAGATCACCGAGGAGATAACAGTGGCCACGGCCACGGCGGGGAACCATGGCCGGGCGGTGGCCTGGGGAGCCCGGCAGTTCGGCTGCCGCAGCGTGGTTTACGTTTCCCAGTCCGTCAGCCCCTTGCGCTGCAAGGCCCTGAGCGAGTTGGGTGCGGAGGTGGTGCGGGTTCCGGGCACATATGATGATGCGGTGGCCAGAGTGCGCCACGATGCCGAGATAAACGGCTGGGAAGTGCTCATGGACACCGCCTGGGAGAACTACCGCGACATACCCCGCTGGATAATGCTGGGTTACACCCTGCTGGCTTCTGAGGTGACGGGGCAGCTTCCTGACGGGGAGCGGCCGGACCTGGTACTGGTCCAGGGCGGGGTGGGGGGGCTGGCCGCCGCCGTGTGCGCCTGGCTGTGGGAATCCTGGGGGACCAGCCGGCCCCGGTTCGTGGTGGTGGAGCCGGAGCGGGCGGCCTGCCTGATGGAATCAGCCCTGAAGGGCTTACCGGTCGTGGTGGAGGGGGGCCTGGAGACCATCATGGGCGGGCTGGCCGCCGGAGCACCCAGCCTGGACGCCTGGGAAATACTCAGGCGGGGCGCCGACGGCTTCCTGGCCATCGGGGACGATGCCGCCAGACAGGCCATGTGCCTGCTGGCCCGGGGCCGGGATGGCGATGCCCGGATTGTCGCCGGGGAATCCGGCGGGGCGGGGCTGGCCGGTCTGCTGAGCGCACTGGAAAATAACGGAGCCCGGCAGGCCCTGGGCCTGAACACGCAAAGCCGGGTGCTGATCATCAATTCCGAGGGGGCCACCGACCCGGAGTCCTACCGGGAGATAGTGGGCGAGCCCCCGGAGACGGTGGGAATGGGTTAGCGCCGGGGCGGGATATGTTAGTCGGAAAAGAAAATATGCGGAATGAATCAGGAGCAGAGATATGAACCTTCTGAACTGGAGCGCCGGGACGGTTTTGTCAAAACCGAAGGCTGCGGATTTATGGCAGCTCTCTTCCCGGCCCTTGCGGTCGCTCGCGGGCCTTATGGTAAGCCTGAAGATGAACCTTGCTATCAGCCTTGCCATCAGCCTTACTGCTGGGCTGAGCATGGGGCTGAGCGCGGGGCTGTTCCTGCTGCCGGGAACCGCCCAGGCCCAGGAGCCGGAGCCTCCGGCAGCGCAAACCGCCACTGGGCAGGAAGGCGCGGAGCCGACAGCAAGTGCACAGGCGGAAACTGATCAGGCAGTAGCTGAACAGGCTGACACTGGGCAGGCTGACACTGGGCAGGCTGCAACTGAGCAGACCGCAGGCGGGCCGGACGATGCGGCGAAAGAAACACCGCCCACCGGGGAGGAGCCGCCCCTGGCCGCACCGGCTGGCAAAAAAAGTCCGGCGGCCCCCGCGTCAGCAGCAGCGGGCAAAACCCACGCCTGTGAGATTGATCTGGACGCCGATGGCAGGGATGACACGGTGATCCTTGTCCACGGCAGATCCCGGATTTCCCTGTACATCCTGGTGGAATACGACGGCAGGATCCCGACTTACTATCCCTTCGCCGCAACCCCCGAGGAGGGCCGGCAAATCCGGATGCGCTGCGAGCGCGGCAGCAAAGTGCGGGGAACCAGGGCCGACACCGAGGGCGGCAGCATTTACGAGACGCCGGGAGCCTATGTGGAGCTGTCCTACCCGGAATCGTCCTCGGTGGTCTTCTACCATGAAAACGGAGCGTTCCGGGAGGTCTGGAAAACCCGTTAGCCGCCCCGGCAGACCGCCCCGGCAGACCGCACCGGCAGACCGCACCGGCAGACCGGGACATCACGGCACCTTGTAATGTGTCTCGGTGGCAAGTGTAATGGGTCTTTTATCCGGAGTGGTCCCGTCATACAAGGGGTCATCCATCGATCCTATTCTCAGGAAGGATCCGGTGGGATCAACATGGACAATGTTGAAAAAAGTCGACCCCAGGGTGGGCCCAAAGCAGTTGGCTGCTCCGGCCAGCGCCTCGTCCGTTACGTCCCGCTTCACCCCATCCACCCAGTCCGTGATTCCGCAGGCCTGAATACTTGTCAGCTGGGCCGTCCCCGCCACACCCGACGGGGTGTAGGACTTTGAATGGAAGGTGGTATCCACATCATTCACCACCTCGCCCGTGAGCAATGTTTTTTCCAGGCCCAGCACCGAGTTCCCCAGATTTTCCTCCACCCAGTATTCGGTGGAACAGGTGGTGTCGCTGAAGAACAGCCGGATTTTCAGGGTGATCTTCCCGCCCCCGATGATCCTTTCGAATATCCTGGAACGCGTACCGTCCGACTCACAGTCCGTGACCCAGACCCCCGCATACCGGGATGTTTCTTTTTCCAGCCCTTCGTCTCCTTCAGTGCCGCCGCAGCCAGCAAGAACATGCCCCGCCAACAGCCCCGCAGTAATCAGGGCCAATGCCGAAAATTTCTGGTTCATACTTTGATTCCGGAGAAATTGTTTTGTGCTGCAGCCTGTCAGGACCGGCCGGCCCTGTCAGGCTTCCTCCAGCTTGGAGGTAACGCTGTTCAGTTTATCCTTGATAGACTGGCTGCGGTCGGTGCGGGTGCCGATCTTCAGGGCCGATGTTATCCGGGGGGCGCCCATCTGATGGATGTGCTCATGGCACTTCTTCACGCAGGCCATCACCTCGTCCCATTCGCCGGAGATGTTGGTGCCGAAAGCGTGCAGCTTTCTTTCCAGACCCGCCTCCTGGATGATCTTCTCGCACTCGGCCACATACTTGGAAACGGAAACCCCCACCCCCAGGGGCACCAGCTGGAAATCAACCATCACTCTCATCTGTACCTTTTGGTTCCTGGTTAAAAATTCTATCAGCTTTTTTCGGCGCCGGGATCAGCCCGGCCCACCACCAATAAAAGCACGGTTTCAGACAAGTTTACATCGCCCGATGGAAAAATCCACCGGGAAGAAATACCGCCGCCGCCAGCCGGCAGGCCCCAAAAAAAAGCCCCGCCGGCGTATCGCATCCGGCAGGGCTGTTTTGTGTTTGCCGCCCTGATAGTTCAGGGACCGGCGCTACGGATTACCTCTTCAGAGCCACCAGATCGGCCAGCATCTCGTCGCTGGTGGTGATGCCCTTGGCACTGGCCTGGAAGGCCCGCTGCGTTTCGATCATCTTCACAAACTCGGTGGAGAGATCCACGTTGGACTTTTCCAGGTTGCGGGCATGGACCGCGCCAAAGTAGCCGTCATTGGGCAGACCCTGGATGGGCTTGCCGGAGTTGAGCGACTCCCTGTACTCGTTGTCCCCGGCCCTGTCCAGGCCCTGGTTGTTTACGAACCGCGTGAGGACCAGCCGGTTCATGGGGCGGATGTTACCATTGTCGAAATAGCCCATGATAACCCCTTCCTCATTGATGGAGATGGTCTCCAGCGTACCGGCCTTGAAACCGTCGGCCTCCAGGTTGCGCATCTTGGACTCACCGTCAAACTGGGTCAGTCCGTCCAGCCCGTTGCGCGGATCGTTGGGATCCAGCGGGTTGGAGCCCTGCCCGAAGTTGAAGCCCACCACCTGGGGGGTCTCGGTGAAGGGGATGGTCACCTGGGGTACGCCCACGTCCGGATTGACCGGAGCTTCCACCAGAATCGGAGGTCCGGGAGGAATCAGCTGGCCGTCCGGCCCCACCTGGGCCGCTGTGCCCGGCAGGAAGGTGCCGTTGGTGGCGTCCAGCATCCGACCGTTCTCGGTGAAGCGCATGAAGCCGCCGCCGATGGCGATCAGGTTCTCAGGGGGGGCGCCTACCTCGCTGCCCGGAACAACCACATACCACTGCCACTGGTTGCGCAACCCCGTTCCTGGAACGGGCTGGCCGGTGGCCGGGTTGATCTGGGGAGGCAGATCTTCCATCTTGCGGAACACCACGTTGATCACATGGTTGCCGCCCCTTTCATCCACCACGTTGACCGAGGTCTGGAAGTTGTACATATCTCCCTGGACGTTGGTGGGGTCAAAGGGAATCTTGGGCGTTTCAGCCCCGGCATTCAGATTGGCCTGAACCTTTATACCGGTATTATTGGTGCCGTCTCCGGTGGCCTGCGGGGGATCATTGGCTCCCATAAGCTTGGCGGCCTTGGGAAATCCCTGCACTTCGCTCGTCAGGGGGTCCACATCGCGGACAAGCACCTGCTTGCCCTGCTGGGTCACCAGAAACCCGTCCTTGTCGAACTTGAAATTGCCGGCCCGGGTGAAGGTGGTGCGATTGTGCTTATCGCGGACGGTGAAAAAGCCGTCCCCCTCCAGAGCCACATCGGTGGCCTGGGTGGTGCCTTCCATTGACCCCTGGTCAAAGTTACCCTGCACGGACACGATATTCACGCCCTTGCCAATGGCAGTGGGAGTTCCCTTGATGCCGGTGGCGAGCATATCCTGAAAATTCGTGCGGTTGGATTTATAACCGGTGGTGTTCACGTTGGCGATATTGCTGCCCACCACGGTCATGGCCTCTCCAAAGGAGTTAAGGCCGCTTGATCCTGGATATAATGCAAACATACACTATCCTCTTTCAAACCCCGTTACATTGTTTCTCCGCCGTCCTTATAACCGGCCCTCTTCAAAACCGGCAGCGCTTCAGACAGACCTGAAGCCCTGGCAAAGACGACAGTTTTCATCCTTAAAGTTTCAGCAGCGCAGGCGGTTCAGAACTCCGGGGCAACACTGTTATTCCGGTTTCCGGTCCGCTTTTGATTTGCTCTGCCGGCCGTTCACTTCCATGTGTCGGGCGGGGCATCCGGGCGTTTTTTCCACCTGGCGGGCGTGGGGTCTTCTCTGGTTCCCCAATCCTGCCAGGCAGTTTTCGTCCGGTGCCCAAAGGCCTTTGATCACCGCATCTTAGAAAGCGGAGGCCTGGTTCTCAACTCCTGGCGCAACGGCTGCGGTTCCCTGCCGCCAAAGAGCCTGCTGGAGTTGTTGTTCATCTCCACGACTTCGGAAAGGTTCACCTCCTCGCCGTTGACCAGCAACAGGTGGCGGCCCTTGTCGAATCTCACTCCCGAGACCTTGCCGGTGACATGCATCTCCACCGGAACGCGCTCGCTGTCGGCGGCTGCCGCAGAAACGTTGTAGGAGTACAGCCCGTTGGGCAATACCTTGCCGCCTTCGTCGCGGCCATCCCACTGGATGTTGTGGCTGCCCGGGCCGTGGGGACCCATGTCCAGCGAGCGGATGGGCTGTCCGGACTGGTCGGTGATGCTGACCTTGACCGTTTCCGCCTCGCGGGGCAGCGTGAACTGCATCGCCGGCGATGATCCCTCGGTGAGGGATATCCTTCCACCGGGCACCTTCACGTCCTTGTCCAGCAGGGAGAAGGTGTTGGCGCGAGCGATATCGGCCTGCACCTTGCCCAGCGAATCCAGGCCCTTGTTGATGTTCATCAACTGCTCCAGCGACCCCATGGAGGTCAGCTGCTGCATCATCCCCTGGGAATCCATGGGGTTGAGGGGGTCCTGGTGGGTCGCCTGGGCCATCATCAGCTTCAGAAAATCATCCTTGCCCAGGGAATTATCTGTTCCCGAAGGCTTGCTGTAGCTGTTTTGCAACGATGTCCCTGCCGCTCTCAGGGCGGCGCTTGTTTGGGCTGTGGACATTTATAGGGTCCTCTTCTCTTGGTTTAATCACACCGGCGGGCAGCTACGCGTAGATGCTCACCTTGCTGTCGCTCCAGGTTTTCCGGGCCACCGAGGCAACCTCCTCCTCCTTGGTCCGGGACTGCCCCAGCGAAGTGGTTCTCCCCTCCAGGTCCCTGCTATCGGCGAGTCCGCGGTCGAACTGCCCGCCTTCCCTCACGTCAACATTGACCGAAAAGGTTTCCGCGCCGAGATTTTCCTGGGCGAGTATTTCATGAAGGTCGACCATCCGTGAGTCCAGCAGCTGTTTGGCCGCGTGGTTATCCACGGTCATTTCCACCCTCAGTGTGCCATCCTGCTTGGTCACCTTGAGCTGCATCTGCCCCAGGTGCTCCGGGTTGAGCCGCACGCTCATTTCCGAGCGGCGGTTGTTGACCATCCAGCGTACGTCCTGGGCCAGCCGGGAGATCACCTCCCGTGCGGTCTTCACTTCCGTGCTGTCCTTGGCCATTTCCGCATAGGCCGCGCCGGTGTTCTGCTCGGCGCTTCCCATGCCGGAAATGCTCTGGGGGGCCAGGGTGGCTTCCCCGGCTGACTGGAGGCTTTCCATGCGGTGCCGGGCCCCGGACTGGGGCAGGGCTCCGGAAAACTCCCGGGAGGCGACTTCCGCCTTGAAGGCTTCCAGCGAAGCCTGCTCGCCATCGGCCGAGGTGGCCTGGAGCTGACGAAGCAGTTCATCCCGGGCCTGGGTCTGGTTGAGACGCATTCCCAGTTCAGCCTGCTCCGCCCGGAACTTGCGATCCTGCTCGGCGACCTCTGACTTGATGACGGCGTCCTTGGCCAGCGTGGATGCGGGAACATCTCCCAGCCGGGTCCGGGGTTCGGTGGTCTCGGTAAAGACCTCTCCCTGGCCGGCCAGTTCGGCCTTGCTTCCTTGCTGCCATGAGACTTGCTCCCCCTCCTGGGCGGCCTGTTCAGCCTGGTCCTGTCCGAGGGTCAGGCCCATGGCCGCCAGGCGGTTGGCCGACTGTCCTATCTGGGCCGCAACCGAGGCGCGGCTGCCCGGCCCGAGAAAGTCATCCGGGGTCTGGCCTTCGACCTGATCCAGGACGGTTGTGGCCAGTTCGGAGGAAAGGCGGGGGATTTTCCCGGTCAGGGTTTCCTGTCCCAGCACGGGCTCGCTGCCCGTGAAAAGGGCATACAGCTCCCTGCCGGCGGATTCTTCCGCTGCCTGTTCCAGCTCACCGGAAGGCTGCCTTGCATCGGCTTCCTCACGGGTTATCGGGGTTCCATCACCAGCGGCCGCCTCATCACCGGTATCGACTGCTTTTTCGGCTCGGCCGGCCTGGACGTCCCTGGCTTCTGTTGATTCTTTTGCTCCCGCTGCTGTCCCGGGCTTTTCGGGTGAGTCCGCCGTTTCGGTCCTGGTGCTGCTTTTGCCGATACGCGTGGCGGATTGTCCGTCATCGCTCCGCGAGTTGCGGGCCAAATGGTTTTTTTCCTGGGAATCGCCAGATCTGCGCCAGCGATCATCGGAGTTTGACTGGACCTCCTTGGAGGTCTTTAGTTTTGATGCCTTGTTCAGCTCCCGTGAGAAACTATCGTTCCCAGTGGGCTTTACCAGGGCATTCGGGAATCCTTCCTTGATCCCGAATTCGGGTTCAATCGCGGTAATCACGAAATCCTTTTCGGATGGAAAAGGTGAATTTATACTGCAACAACCGAATCGTTACCTGGGCACCGACCCCTTGGCCACAATGGCCTCGGTAATACGCTTTGCGTTTTCCGGGGGCAGGGATTCCAATATCTGAGAGGCCTTCCGTTCCTTCATGCCCATCAGAATCTGCATGGCCACCCTGGGATCCAGAGACTGAATCTTTTCCGCGGCCTTGCGTGGATCCATGTTGTTGTACAGGTTCACCACCTTCCGTAGATTTTCCGCATCCAGCTGACGTTTCGCATCCATGCTGGCTTCAATTTCCTTCTGAAGCCTTTTCAATTCTGTTACCTGCTGTTGGATGTTGTCTCGCAACAACCTCAGCTGCTCTTCCCGCTGGTTGAGCATGGTATCCCGCTCATCCAGTTGGCGCTTGCGCTCCATCAGGCTGAGCAAAATTCTTCTTTCGGTGTCGGTCAGGGCCTCCTGGCCCCCGGTTTCCGGCTCCGAAGTTTTTGGGGGTGCTGCTTTGCCGGCTTCCAATTCCGGAAAAGTCCCGGGTCTGATCTTGTTTACCCAGGTCTTCAGCGTAGACATGCCATAACTGTGCCTTGCCGGCATGGCCGTGAGCGAAAGCGCAAGCACCACGCCCATGATTATGATTGTCGATCTTGATTTCAGCATCTTCCAACCGCTGATGTGGCGCCTTGGCCGTGCTTTTGGCGCCTGTGTTATATCTCCTGCATCCGGGAAATCGCCTGGGAACACTCAGCGCCCCTTGAACACATGATAGTTGCAGGAGATTTCGTCGAGTTCTATTCTTTCCTGACGTTGCTGCTCCTCCCTGTAACGCTCCTCGGCTTTTTCCTTGAGTATTTCCAGTGTGCGCTGCCTGCGCCGGGCTTCCACCAGATCCTTGCGCCGGGCCTCCAGTTCCTGGGTGAGTTCCCTGATCTGTTCTCCCAGCCGGCCGTTTTCGTCCTTGATGCGCCGGCTGAACATATCATGCTGCTGGAGCTGGAACACGTTTATCCCCTGTTGCCGGGCCATGTCCAGGTTGCGCCCGGCGGCGGCCAGGCTCCTCCTGTTGGTCACCACCTGCTCCTTCATGATCTGCGTGCGGAGTTCCACCTCGCTGAAGCTCTTGAGCTTCAGTCTGGTGATCCGCTCCCGGATTTTCAGCACGCTTTGCAGGCGGTATCGAAACATGGTCTGCTGAATTCACTCCGTTCAATTTCTGGTTGTCCCGCCCCCGGGGGGGCAGATATTGCGCTTGGTGCTTTCGGGCCCGGCAGATTTTACCCGGCCCCGACGACCGCGCCTAGCCGGCCTGGGGCTTGCGGCCCCGGCCCACCATCTCCCGGGCCGAGGCCAGGGAATGTTCGCTTATCTCCATGCCGCTTAGCAGCCGGGCCACCTCCAGCACCTGCTCGGTCTCGCCGAGACGCTCCACGCTGGTGTAGGCCGCTCCGGATGAGGTGTCCTTGCTGACCCTCATGTGGTTATTGCCCAGGGCGGCTATCTGCGGCAGGTGGGTCACGCAGAGCACCTGATGGCTTTGGGCCAGGTTGCTCAGCTTGCGGCCCACTATTTCGGCCGTTTTGCCGCTGATTCCGGAGTCCACCTCGTCAAAGATCAGGGTGGCCGTGGGATCCTCCCGGGCCAGCACGGTCTTCAGGGCCAGCATGGTGCGGCTGAGTTCCCCGCCGCTGGCGGTTTTCGCCAGAGGCCGGATTTTCTGGCCGGGATTGGTGTTCAGCAGGAACTCCACCCGGTCCGCGCCCGTAGCCGTGTAGTACGGGGATACCCCGGCAGGCGAGGCCAGCGGCTCAATGGCTGTGGAAAACTCTGCCTTGTTCATTCCCAGCTCCCGCAGTTGTTCTACGACCATGGCGTCCAGGCGTCCGGCGGCTTCCTTCCGGCGGCCGGACAGATCCAGGGAAAGGTCATGCAAGCGTCTGGCCACCCGTGATATTTCCTCCCCCAGTTCCCGCAGCTGTTCCTCGCCGCTGTCCAGGGCCTGGAGTTCCCGGCCTGCCCGGGCCAGTTTCTCCAGGGCCTCTTCCTCCGTGGGGCCGTGTCTGCGGAGAATCTTCTCCAGCAGCGCCAGCCGCTCGTTGACCTGCTCCAGGCGTTCCGGTTCGGCCTCCATCTTCGCGTTATAATCCAGCACGCCCCGGTGCAGGTCTTCCAGCTGGTACAGCAGCGGTTCCAGCTGCCCGGCCTGGTCTTCCAGGCGGGGGTCAATACCGGCCGCCTCATCCAGGCAGCGCTTTATATCCCGCATGGCCCCCAGCACGGGGGCTTCCCCCTCATACAGATGCCGCAGCACCTGCCCTGTGAGCCCGAACAGTTTCTCCGCATGAGTCAGCCGGGCCAGTTCGGCCTTCAGGGCGGCGCTTTCGCCCACAGCCAGTTCCGCCCGGCCTATTTCCTCCACCGCCGCAATCAGGCTCTCCCGTTCGGCCTGGCGTTCCCGGTTGGCTTTTTCCCTGTCGGCCCGCTCCTTGAGCAGACCGGTATACTGGAGAAAGGTCTCGCGGACCTGCTTCCGTGGTTCATCCAGCCCCCCGAAGGAGTCCAGGAATTCCAGATGTGTCGCCGGGTTGAGCAGGCGCTGGTTGTCGTGCTGGCCGTGGATGTTCACCAGATAGTCCCCCAGTTCCTCCAGAGCCCCCTGGGTGATCGAGCAGTCGTTGGCCAGCGAGCGGCTGCGGCCGTTCTCCCCCATGGCCCGGCGCACGGTCAGCTCGCCCTGGCAGGGTATTCCCAGCCGGGACAGCAGTTCCAGCACATCCGGCTGCCCCGAAACATCAAACGCGGCCTCCACCAGGGTCTGGCGGGTGCCCGTACGCACTTTTTCAGGGCTGGGGCGCCCCCCCATCACGAACCTGATGGCGTCCAGCAGGATGGACTTGCCCGCACCGGTTTCCCCGGTCAGGACGGTGAATCCCCCTGGCAGTTCAAGCACCAGCGATTCTATGGTGGCCAGATTAGATATTGCCAGTCTGATCAGCACGGCGGCGGTCTCCAGCATCCCTTGCGGCCCGGGGCGGCAGGGCCGTTGTTTATCCAGGAAAATTATCTTGTGGGCCGGTGGGCGGACCGCCCGGGGGCGGCTGTGTTGCGACGCCTTATGGCGGTAAAACCACGCCTCTCCCTGCGGGTCCTCCGCTCCGGCCGTCGCGGCAAGTTTCCGGCTGTCACACCGGGCCCGCCGCTCTTCATGAGCCGGCTCCGGCGTTGCCGTCTTCCTTCCGCTACTTGAATAACAAGCTAGCATATTCACCCGCCGGGAGAAACAGCCCCCAGCTTTTTCCCATGACATGACACGATGCACCTGCCGGTGAAAAACCCGTGGCCGCCTGAAGGGGGTCCGCCCGTTCTGCCCCGGCACAGACCGGCGCAAAACAAGGGAAAAACCCCCAGTCATTACATTAATATAAAGCATCTTTTTATTTTGCACACGGAAATCCATTCCGGATGGCTGTCATTTTGCATTAATTACCCCCAGGAGCTTTGAAAAGGCGGACCCGGCCGGTAGCCGGTGCCAGCAGAATAGCTGAAACGATGGCCCTAGACGGGCTGTTTT
>JAOUPZ010000345.1 GCA_029879595.1 Deltaproteobacteria bacterium
GGCCTCCGGGGTCAGCACGGCCTTCATGGGCCTGAACATAAATAAAAGCTCCATCGCGGTGGACCTGAAGCACCCCCGGGGAAAGGAGGTGCTGGAAAAGCTGGCCGGCTGGGCGGATATCCTGGTAGAAAATTTCCGGGCCGGGGTGCTGGAGAGCCTGGGCCTGGGAGCAGAGCGTCTGCGCCAGATCAATCCGCGGCTGATCCACACTTCGGTCACCGCCTTCGGCTCCCAGGGCCCCCGCTCGCAGGAGCCGGGCTACGAGGCCCTGATGCAGGCCTTCACCGGGGTGATGGAGCTTACCGGGCATCCCGAGGGCGAGCCTGCCCGCAGCGGTGTTTCCATCCTGGACATGAGCACGGGAATCACGGCGGCCCTGGCCTCGGTAAGCGCGCTGCTATTGCGGGAACGCACCGGCCGGGGCTGTCATGCCGAAACCTCGCTGCTGCACACGGCCCTGGGCCTGATGACGCCCCAGGTGAGCGCGTATCTGATGGCCGGCGCCGAGCCGCGGCGGCTGGGCACGGCCCATCCTTCGATTGTGCCCTACCAGGCCTTTCGGGCTGCCGGCGGGAGCCTGTTCATAGCCGCCGGCAACCAGAAGCTCTGGGAAAGGCTGTGCCGGGCCCTGGAGCGGGATGACCTGGCCGCCGATGAACGCTTCCGGGACAACCCCTCCCGGGTGAGCAACCGCCGGGAGTGCCTGGAGGAACTTTCCCGGGAGATATCCCGTTGGGATGTGGAGAGGCTCCTGGCGGCCCTGAAAAAGGCCGGAGTGCCTGCGGGCCGGGTCAACCGGCTGCCGGAAACCCTGGACGACCCCCAGGTGGAGGCGGCGGGCGTGCTGGAGGAATTGCACGACCCGCTGCTGGGCACACTGCGTGTTCCCGGACTGCCCTTGCGCCTTGATGGAAAGGGTGGAACCATTCATTCCCGCCCGCCCTTCCTGGGGGAGCATACCCGCGGGGTGCTGGGGATGATCGGATTCAATTCCGGGGAAATCGAGGAACTGTTTCACCTGGGAGCCGTGGGTGGGGGTTGAAAGGCCAGGAGGACTTCAATAATCGGCCCAAAACATTCAGAGCCTTTTTTCAAAAAGGGGTGGAAAATAACAGCGTGAACACCAAATTCCAGGAATCACCGCTGCTGGATGCGTACCGGGAGGCCCCACCGCCGGGTTTCGTGTTCCGCCGCCCCCCCTGCCGGGTGTGGGAGTCCCTGCTGGTGCTGACGGGGTTCTCCGTTTCCCAGCCCGTGATTTCGCTGGCCGCCTCCACCATCGTGGCCTCATTTCTGCCCATCCACATGGGATTCAAGGAGTTTGAACGCCAGCTGGTGCTCTACACCCTGCCCGCCACCATTTTCATCTCCCATGCCTTGGGATGGGCGCTGATCTGGCTTGCGGTTTCGTGGCGGGGTGGCTGGCCCATGCTGCGTGGGGTGGGGCTGGGCCCGCCGGGCTGGGGGGAGACTCCGCCTGTTCGTAGCGCCGCACGGTTCAACCCGGAGTGGCTCTGGTGGTTTGCGGGTGGAATGGTGATGCATTTTTTCTCCCTGCTGGCCATCCGGTTCATCGAGAACTCCTCCCGGCTGGACTCCCCCCTGTCCAAGTTCGTTCAGTCCGGGCCGGTGGCCGTGGCCCTGCTGGTGCTGATGGCCGTCATCATGGCCCCGTTGCTGGAAGAGGTCATATTCCGGGGCCTGCTGTTCGGCTCCCTGCGCTTGAAGATGGGTTTCTGGCCAGCCGGGCTGGTTTCCGCGGGGATGTTTTCCGGGGTGCATTTTCTCCAGACCCAGGGGTATCTTCCGGCCCTGGTGGTGATCATCCTGCTGGGGTTATTGCTGGCCTGGGTGAAGGAACTCTCCCGGTCCCTCTGGCCGGCGGTGCTGTTTCACGCGGGGTTCAACATGATGGCCCTTCTTCCCATTATCCTGGGGTTTTAAAGATCCTGGGGTTTTTATACCCTGGCCCGGGGCTGTTTTATTCCCTCGCGGGGGCGCGGTTATCGTCCGGGGGCGACAAGCCCTTAATTTTTCTCCGACTTTTTCTTGCGTGATCTGGTATCGTTTGATTAATAATGCCGTTATATAGATACAAACCAGCATGATCCCACGGATCCGGTGAACGGTGCCGGGGGATTTTTTTTTCATATTTCGCCAAACGGAGGTTGCCTTGAACATTCTTGTTCCAGTGAAATCGGTGGTGGATGTGGAGTTGAACATCCGGGTAAAGGACTCGCATATTGTTGAGGACGGACTGAACTATATCCTGAGCAAATGGGACGAAAACGCGCTGGAGGCCGCGCTGCAGCTGAAGGAAGCCGGCGGCGGAGAGGTTACCGCGGTAACGGTGGGACCGGCCCGCTCCGGGGAGGCCCTGCGCAAGGCCATGGCCATGGGAGCCGACAAGGGCATCCACATCAATGACCCCGCAACCGAGGGCTCCGATTCCTGGGGATACGCCCGGGTGCTGGAGGCGGTGGCCCGCAAGGGATCATACGACCTGATCATAACCGGAAGGCAGTCCCAGGATACGGACATGGGCAGCACGGGGGCCTTTCTGGCGGCGCTTCTGGACCTGCCCCTGGTGGTGAACGTGATTCACATGGAGCGCCAGAGCGAGGCCGGCAGGCTGGAGGTACACCGCAAGGGCGACGGCGACACGGAGGTGATTGAACTGGCGCTGCCCGCGCTGATAACGGCAAACGACAGCCTGAACGAGCCCCGGCTGGCCTCTCTCAAGGGCATCATGGCCGCCAAGAAAAAGCCCCTGGAAACCCTGACCCTGGCCGATCTGTCCCTTGATGCCTCACAGGTGGGTGCACAGGGCGCGGCCATTGAGATAATGGGTTTCGAGGCCCCTCCGGGCCGGGCCGCCGGCAAGAAGTTCGAAGGGGAGCCCGAGGAGGTCACCGCTCAGGTGGTGGGCCTGCTGGCCAGCGAAGCCAAGATATTCACATGATAATGGCCCTGCGGCTTTTTTATTAGTTACCCGAGTTATATTGATCACAAAATGGAAACGAGGCGATTATGAGCAAGATATTGGTGGTTGCCGATGCAAGAGGGGGGGAAGTCCGAAAGGGCACCCTGGAACAATTGAGCAAGATCCGCGCGGAAGGCTGGAGCGCCGAGGCGGTGCTGGTGGGAAGCGGTGTGAGGTCACAGGCGGATGTGCTGGCCGGCCATGGCGCGACCACGGTCTATGTGGCCGATGACCCCTCCCTGAAGGATTTCCTGCTGGCCCCCTATGCCCAGGCCGTGGGAGAGGCGGTTTCCAAGTCATCGCCCGGACAGGTGTGGCTGAGCGCCTCCGAGGGGGGCAAGGCCCTGGGGCCATACCTGGCGGCCAAACAGCAGGCGGGCTTCCTGGCCGAGGTGACATCGGTGCAGGGCGGCAACGGAAAGGTGGTGGC
>JAOUPZ010000057.1 GCA_029879595.1 Deltaproteobacteria bacterium
GAAGATATCGAACAGGTGCTGTTTGAAAAGGTTTTTTATTACCTGGGATACCGCCCCCAGGCGGAGATATTCGAAAAACTGGCCCGGCGGCATCCCCTCAGGGAAATGTACCTGCTGCTGGAAAAGAAGTGTTCCCGCGCCCGGGAGGAAGTTCTGGCCCGCTGGTTCGGTGCGGCGGGCATCCTTGCCGATACCGGGCGGCCTCCGGTTGACCAGGGCGCTGAAAACGAACTGCTGGTTCTGCGGCACATCTGGAACGATCTGGGCCTGCAATCATTAAGCGATACCGTGGCCCGGCGCTCCAGCCGCCCCTGGAACACCCCTGAAAGGCGTCTGGCCGGCTTTTTCAATCATTTGCACATCCTCGCGCCCGGCGGATACCTGAAGGGCTGGCTGGCCTTTTTACGGCGCCTGGACGGGCTGCGCAACCAGCCGGACTTCCGCAAGGCGGCCCTGCGGGAACTGGAAGGTCTTTTTGATACCCCGCCAGGCGACCCCTGGAAAAGCCGCTATAATTATCACTCCGCCTCGGCCCGGTCCGCCAGACTCATCGGAATGGACAGGATCATCATGCTGATGGCCAATGCCGTGCTGCCGTTTTTCCTGGCCTATGCCCGCAGTCGGAAGGACCGTGAGTTTGAAAAACTTCTGTACAGGCTCTACCTGGTTCTACCACCCGAGGCCTCCAACAACCGCACCCGATTCATGGAAAACAGGCTCCTCTGCTTTGCCTCCCAAAAACCCAGTCTCCGCTCTCAGCAGGGGCTCCTGCAAATCCACCAGGATTTCTGCATCAGTTACCATGAGGGCTGTCATCAGTGCACTTTGCCCGATCTTCTCTAGAACCCGTCTCGAAACATATTCCATGGGGGATTTCATTCCCCTCCCCCCTGGCAGGGCCCAGACCTTCTGCACCTGAATTCTGGGCTGATATGATATATCCAGGTTTTATGCCCCCGCTGGGGTGAAGGGGTACACCAACCCTCTCCGGGGGTGCCGAAGTGCAGTTCGCTGCGGCCGGCCAGAGACACAAACCTGTTTTTGGTATGTCCAGCCGGTTGGTTTCCGGGTTCAATATCAATTGATTCATTCCGCTATGTTGATTCTGCTTCTCTTCAAAACCCCGCATGGAACCGGCATTTCACCTGGTCCTGTCTGGCCAGTCTTTCAAATGAATCTCTTAGAATAAGCCCCAACGTGGTATGCATCTGCGGTTTCTTTCTTGTTTTCAGTGGTTTTCAAACCCTTTTGGTGTTCATTTGGCTCATAAAAATTGCGGGGCCTGATAATTTTTACCCTGATCAGGCCTTTGGCGTGGCGGCTGTTTTTCATTTACTGCAAATATTTGCGTATTTGTTTCATATTTCTTTCAAGTCTTGTTCATTTCAACTCCCTGTTTGGATGGAAAAATAAAAACAGAACAAAACGCCCCCCGGGTGCTTGAAAAATGGCCTGCCGGAAGCAGGCCAGTGGGGAGATGGAATGCAGTTCAAACAACAAGGCCGTCCCGCCGAAAACGATAATATGCGGATGGCTGCCAGCGTGGAGGCTAAAAACATGGAACAACAGGAAAAAATAGCCCGAGACGTGGATATCTGGATCGAAAAAAACAGTGATGTGCTGCAACGCGATGAATGGGGACAACTCCCCCTGTCATGGAGGGCCTCCACGCTGAAAAGCCTGCTGGTTGAACTGTTCGAGGAAACCGCCATGCCGGACCCCGGCTATGCTGATTGTTCGGCGGAACCTTATTCCCCGGCCCTGCTCACCAGTGCCATGGAGAGATTCATGGAAAACCATTCGGGCATTTTCACCCAGTATGCCCCCCAGTATGACGGGGCTTTGGAGAAAAGAGCCCTGATCCTGGGAAACATTGTGCGGGATATCGTATCCAGCAGCCCGGAGCTTTCCTCCATTTCCAGGCGTATCTGGGATTCCGCCCAGGACACTGACCTGAGAGCAAACAGTCTGGAAAATCCTTCCTGAGTATCACCGGCGAAGGGGCTCTTTTGCCCTGCTCATGATCACCGGCGGTTTGTTTTCCTTTTTTAACCGCCGGTGCCAGGGCATTACAGCCCACTCATCCGGGCGATTCTTCTGGGTCCGGCACTTTCCATACGGCAAATAGTCTTGTATATTTTCCCATGCGCATTGGCTTTAGGCACTCCCTGTCCAAAAACACGGATTCCGGCAGAAATATCAGTTGTTCCAGCCAGGGAAATATAGTGTGCATAATTTTGTTGTTATTTGTTATGATTGGCATTTATCATCGCATGACACCATTGCGAACGGTTTTGAATAACTTCCAGAATATGGCCCGTACATGAAACCCAAGAACCTAATATTACTTCTGCTGATAATTGTATTTGCGGTGGCGGTTTACTTTGCCCTGTTCAGGGAGATCAAACGCGAAGTCGACGAAGTCAGCACTTCGATCAGCGGGATTGTCGAAGCAGCACCCGGGCTGGGATCACAAAATGTGAACATTGTCAGGACCGACAGGCTGGTGCTGCTGCTGGTAGACCCGCAGACCAAGCAGATAATGGCCCTGAAAACGGAAAGCCCCTTTTCAACTCCCCAGAACTTCCGGATTGGCAAAATAAATGCCCGTATTGGGGAAAACCTTACCGGCTCATATCATCTGGTTGCTATAACCGACAAGGACGGAGAAATCTTCAACGTCACCCCGGGCGAAGCCTACGGCCGGATTGAAAACCCGGTTCCCATGGGCTCGGAGGGCGTTAACCTTGAGTTTACCCAGGCCTTCAAGGGAGGCATTTACAACGACGGCACCCTTTCTCCTGCGGCCCAGGCCGACCCCCGCCCCCCGGCGGCCGGCCCCCGGACTCAGGGCCCATCGGCGGGCCCCCTGATGGGCGGGGGTGGCGGAGACCCTGCGAAAATGATCCAGGGCACCATCGTGGTGGCCGACGAACTAAAGGACCGCATCAGCCCCCGCGACCATCTGTACATTATGCTTTTCGATCCTGATGGAACCAGGCCTGTATCCATTAAAAAGATTCCTCATATTTATCTGCCCTTCAATTTCAGTATTGGAATACCCTCCGAAGGCCAGCCGTCCTCCTCAGGCAAATATCTGCTGAGGGTCCTTACCGACAAGGACAACAGCCCCTTTAATTCAGTCGAGGGGGAGGTGGTGGGCCGTTCCAGTGAACCCATTGCCCTGGGCACCTCCAACCTGGTGTTCACGCTTGATCAGCCCTATGTGAAATAACCACCGGATTAACCTGAAAAAAGGCAACTATGCTGTATATCCCAGCCATTGATCTGAAATCGGGACGTTGTGTTCGACTGTCCCAGGGACGCGCCGACCAGGAAACCGTGTACAGCGATGATCCGCCGGCCATGGCCCGTTCCTTCCAGCAAGCCGGCGTGAAAATGATGCATCTGGTCGACCTGGACGGAGCTTTCCGGGGCCGCTCGGGAAACCTGGATACAATCAAGGCCATCCGGGCCGCCGTGGACATCCCCATTGAACTGGGAGGTGGCATCCGAACACTTGAAGATATTTCTGCCATGCTGGAACTGGGGCTGAATTCTGTGATTGTGGGAACGATGGCCGTCCGCAATCCGGAAGTTCTGAGCGAGGCTCTGGAAAAATTCGGCGGCGACCGGATACAACTCGGTATTGACGCCCGTGACGGTCTGGTGGCTGTCCAGGGGTGGGAGGAAGCCACCACCCTAAAGGCGGCTGAATTCGGACTGCACTGGAAGGACAAGGGTATTTCCCGGGTCATCTTTACTGATATCTCACGCGACGGCATGCTTACCGGGCCAAACCTGGAGGCCACCCGTGATTTTGCCAGGGAAACAGGACTGATGGTTACCGCTTCGGGCGGGGTGTCCTGCGCGGAAGACCTGGAGCGGCTCAGTGTTCTCTTGCCGGAAAAGGTGGACCGGGCCATCGTGGGGAAGGCTTTTTATGAGGGCGCGGTCACCCTGGAACAACTGGCCGCAAATTAATGGAGCCCGCCCAACTATGTTAGCCAAACGGATCATCCCCTGTCTTGACATCAAGGAAGGCCGCGTGGTCAAGGGAGTCAGCTTTCTGGGGCTCCGCGATGCGGGCGACCCCCTGGAACTGGCCATGCGCTATAACGAGCAGTCCGCCGATGAACTGGTGTTTCTCGATATCACCGCGAGCCATGAAAACAGGGGCCTGACCCTTGACCTTGCCTCCCGCCTGGCCCGTGTGCTGTTCATTCCCTTCACCATCGGCGGAGGTATTTCCACCATCGAGGATATCCACCGGATAGTCACCGCCGGGGCCGACAAGGTATCGCTCAACACGGCCGCCGTGAAGAACCCCACCCTTGTGTCCCAGGGTGCCGAGCGCTTCGGGTCCCAGTGCATAGTGGTGGCGATGGATGTGAAGAAAACCGGCGATCACTGGGAGGTCTACACTCACGGCGGCCGGACGCCCACCGGTATAGACGCCGTGGAATGGGCGCTTGAAGTGGAGCGGCGCGGCTGCGGGGAGATATTGCTGACCAGCATGGACCAGGACGGTCAGCAGTCCGGATTCGACCTGGAGATAACCTCGCAGATCAGTTCCCGGGTCAATATACCGGTTATTGCTTCCGGTGGGGGCGGGACCGTGGACCACTTCTACGATGCCCTCACAACCGGCAAGGCGGACGCCGTGCTGGCAGCCTCAGTATTCCATTTCGGGACCCTTCCCGTGCCCGAACTGAAGCAATCCCTGCATGACAGAGGCCTGTGCATGCGCTTGGTTACCCAAAACGGTAACCAGGCCGGCGCCTGAATTTTTTCTTCCGCACCGGCCCGTCAATTTTTAATGGAGATGTTTGTCAGCGGCAGCATTCCCCGCCACAGGCGGACTGGGACGGAACAGCGATATCCCGACTTTGCGGGTCGCGCTGCCCTCCCCCCTTGAACACCGGCTTACTCAGGCGGGCAGCACCTTGGCCCGGTTTCCCTTCCCGGAGCAGGAGTTGCAGGTGCCGTAAAACACCACATCGTAGTGGCTCACCTCGAAATCATTCATCACCGGAATAACAACCTTGGTCTCGTTGGAGGGGGAACTTTCCAGGTCCCTGATGGTCCCGCAACTGTTGCACACCAGGTGGTCGTGGGGCATGGTGTTGGCGTCATAGCGGGCTACCTGTCCCTCAGTCGATATCTTCCGCAGAAAGCCCTTATGATAAAACAGATCAAGGATTTTATAAACTGTGGCCAGTGAAATGGAAGGCATATCCTGCCTGATGGCGGAGTATACGTCTTCCGGAGTGGGATGGCTTTTGGTCCCGGCGAGCATCTTGAATACAGCAGTCCGCTGGTGGGTAACCTTCATGCCTGAATTCTTGCACAACTCAGGAAACCTCTGCAGGCGCTCCTGTAAGTTCATATTAGATAGCATTAATTTCTCCTGTACCGTTATTTTACCGCCCTAGTGTTTTTTCCTGCAGAGGCGGCTTTCTCCTTGGTATTTGGCGAGTCGTCTGCCTGTGGCAAAAGACTCTTTTATTTCCAGAGTTTTACCTGGATATTCCTTCCCCCGTTATTGCTCCCACCTGTAAATTTAAAATTAATTCCCCGGTTCCGCCGTACTTCGATATTTATTTCAAAACTTTTTACTGAAGTCTGTGTCACTTCTTAATTATTCATTTGACCGTATAATATTCTTTCATATCCTTTATTGGTTTGTAAAGATTATTTTTTTTAATCTTTTAAAAAAACCGCCGTCATTTAATGTGTTTTCCCCTGCCTACAGGGCTTTTCAGGGCAATTATCAAATTATTCGATACAAAGAAAATCAGAGCAAACATTCCTTATCCATGATATTTGGTGGATAATCCGGTAGGTTAAAGTGGTTTTCCCCCAACAGAAATCACTTCAATTCACCTGGCAGCATATCCGCCAATACAGGCTTTCAACACCCAAAATATAAATGAAATACAATTGAAAATGAACTATTTAAGCACCAGAGGAACTCAGCAGGGAACCACATTTCAGGAAGCCGTCATGGCCGGTCTGGCACCGGATGGAGGCTTGTATCTTCCGGAATCAGTGCCCAGCCCGGCATCCACACTGGAGGCCTTGTCCGGCCGTTCCTTCCCTGAAATCTTCAACAGCGTGGTATGGCCCTATGTTTCCGGCTGTCTTTCACAGGAAGACCTGGAGCAACTGACCGCCAGAAGCTATCAGCGGTTCACACACCCCGAGATCACCCCTGTGGTGGACATAGATGGCATCCACGTCTGCGAGCTGTTTCACGGCCCCACCTATGCCTTCAAGGACGTGGCCCTGCAGTTTCTGGGTAATCTCTTTGAGCACTTCCTCGCCAGGACCGGCCGCAGGCTGACAGTCCTGGGGGCCACCTCCGGAGACACTGGCAGCGCAGCCATACAGGCTCTGCGGGGCAAGGACCGGGTGGAGGTGTTCATTCTGTTTCCGCATGGGCGGGTCAGCCCGATGCAGGAGCTTCAAATGACCACCGTGGCCGATGCCAATGTGCACGCCCTGGCCCTTCACGGCAGCTTTGATGACGCCCAGGCCATCGTAAAGGATCTTTTCAACGACCACGGCTTTAATGGCAGGGTGGGCCTGGGGGCGGTAAACTCCATCAACTGGGCCCGTGTCATGGCCCAGATCACCTATTTTTTCTATGCGTATTTCCGGGTGGTGGACTCCACGGGCATAAAGCTGGGCGCTCCCGTGCGGGTGGCGGTCCCCACAGGGAACTTCGGCCATATATACGCGGGCCTGCTGGCCCGCCGGATGGGGCTGCCCATTGAGCGCCTCATCCTGGCAACCAACGCCAACGACATTCTGTACCGTTTCATAGAAACCGGCGAATACTCCAAGTCCACTGTTCACCATACCTTCAGTCCCTCCATGGATATTCAGATCGCCAGCAACTTTGAGCGCTATCTGTATGATCTTTCCGGCCGGGACAGCGCCCAGGTATCAGCCTGGATGAAGGAACTGGGAGCGCGGGGGAGCTTCAGCGTCTCCGGCAGTCTGAAGGAACAGGTGGCCAGCGACTTTGCGGCGCGGCGCGTGGACGATGAGGAAACCATCCGCACCATCGCCGGCGTTCACGGCAAGACGGGGTATCTGCTGGACCCCCACAGCGCCATCGCCTATCGCGCGGCCCAGGACTACGCCTCGGACGGAGTCCCTGTTATCGCCATGGCCACCGCCCATCCGGCCAAGTTTTCCGAGGCCATCAACCGGGCCGTGGGCCGGGATCCCGAGCTTCCCGACGGGCTTGCGGGCCTGGCTGAGCTTCCCACCAGGGTGGACATTCTTGAGGCCACTCCAGATGCAGTGCGGAGTTATATTGAGAAAAAGCTGAAACCCTGATCTTTTTACATTATTTTGTCGGGATAACGCGTTTATCCGGCAGGCGGAAACCATGAATCAAGAGCAACTGGACATTCTCAGGCGGCTGACCGAAGAGATGATCACCTTCAATAAGACCGTGGGAATGAAATTCGTTTCCGCCGAGCACGGCACGGCACAGCTGAAGTTTGATTTCAAGCCGGAGCTGGTGGGCAATTTCATGCTCAAGGTTCTGCATGGCGGTGTAATATCAGCGGCCCTGGACATGGTGGGGGGGCTGGCCATCATGACCACCCTGCTGGACAAGGGGCAGATAAACGGCATGGGAACTGTGGATATGCGGGTTGATTTTTTGAATCCCGGCAGGGGCGACTGGTTCAAGGCTACCGGTACGGTGATGCGGGAAGGCAAGGTGCTCTGGTCCTCACGCATGGAACTGCACAACGACCAGGATGATCTGATCGCCATCGGCACCGGAGTCTACCGGGTCAGCATGAAAAAGGAAGAAGTGTTCATGACCGTGTAGACGCCAGTTCATCCGCGATTTATAAATAATTATGCCGGTAAGCCAGCCCGGTACGTTATATTATCACTTGTGGAAACCCCTTATTCCGCAGCACTTTATTACAGTGCACCTAATTGCACAGTACCTAATTGCACAGTACCTAATTGCACAGTACCTAATTGCACAGTACCTAATTGCACAGTACCTAATTGCACAGTACCTAATTGCACAGTAAGGAAGAACTATGGCACTAAAGCTTTCTCCCAGAAAACCCAGGGACATTATCTACGCCGATGACCTGAAAATTGAGTGGGGTGACGGCGTGGTCGCCCACTACCCGTTCTTCTATCTGAGGGATCTCTGCCCGTGTGCGGCCTGCGTGGACGAGATCAGTGGAGAGAAAATTCTGGACAGCAGCACCATTCCCGGCGATATCCATGTCACCGGGGCGGAATATGTGGGCAACTACGCCCTGCGGGTCAACTGGAGCGATGGTCACGACACGGGGATATACACCTTCGCTTCCTTGCGCGAAATGTATGATCATTCCCAGGAGACCGGTGGCGAACCCGGCGGGCCGTTCACACTGGAAAGCTGATCAGAACGCCACCGAAAGGCACCCTTTTGAATGCGCCGCGGCGGGCCTTGCCTACCGTGCCGTCTTTGTGGCGGGGGCCTGCAGATCCACCTCGAATACCATCACCGAGTTGCCCCCCCTGAGCTTGCGTCCCTGTGAGGTCAGCCAGACCTGTGTGCCATCCGGTGAAACCGCCAGCCCCACCGGATAGGAATCGGCAGGCAGTTCAAACAGTTTTTTCAGCGATACGGCATCATGGGCCACCAGAAGCGACTTGTTGTTGACGGCCCCATAGATGATCTTACCGTCGGGAGACAGGGCGATGGTTCTGGTTCCCTGTCCGGAGCGTGCTTCCCGGAGGGGCTTCAGGTCCCTCGTGCCGGCCAGCGCGGCGCGAATCAGGTCGGCCGTGTTGTATACGGAGATATACCCGCTGGAGTTTGACCCCACATACAGAAGCTCTCCATCGCTGGACAGCACCAGATGACGTGGAGTGGGCCTCATACCCCGCACGGTGCCCATGTATTTCCGCCGGGCCACATCCAGCACGGCGATTCCTCCCCCGCCCATTCTTGAAACCAGCAGATACTTCCCGTCAGCGGTGAACACAGTGCCCCGCAGGCAGAACCCGCACATGCGGTCCCGGTTCACCTTCCTGCCGGGATTGACGTTCAACTGTCGCTCCACGGTAATCTCGCCGGAGTGCCTGAACGAGGCCGGTTCTCCGGTTGAAATATCGATAAGTCCCACCGTATTGTCCCCCCAGTGCACCACCGCCAGCAGTGAACTGTCGGGAGAAACGGCCAGGAACTTGGGGATGGGCCCGGTCTGCATCACCCTGATGATCCTGTCGCTGGCGGTATCTATCAGGGCGACCGACGACGGCATCACTCCGTTGCGGTCAAAATCCCGGCGGTAGTGACTGACCCAGAGAAACCGTCCGTCGTGGCTGAACACCGACTCTACCGGTTTGCCCTTGTAGCTGTTGAAGTCTCCGGTCATTCCGTTGCTGGTGAAACGGGGCCGGAACTGCTCTGTTTCCTCCGGCTCGAACAGGCTGCCGGTGCCTGAGTCGAAAATATGCGATATCACCCTGGTGCGCCGCATTTCCGTGGGGGAGTACACCAGGGTGGCGTGTCCTTCCAGGGCCTGCACATAGGCCTTGGAGCCATCGGGCAGGAACGACACACTCTTGGGCGAGAACACGGCCTTGTCCAGGATATCTCCCTGCTCCGGCTCGGCGGCCTTGTAGTTTTGAAAGCGGGCCTTGAGCCGCATTCTGATGGTTGTCCCATCGGAAAGCGCACCCTGCTTTTCCGCACCGATGGAGGATCTCACCAGAGGCTGGGGTTTGGATTCCTTCCTGTCCCGGGCCAGTTGCAGAAAATCGGCCAGTTCCGGCGGACCGGCCTTCAGTTCCAGGGCCTTTTCCCAGTGACTGACCACGTTTTTCCAGTCCTCCAGCACCCAGTAGCTCCAGCCGATTTCATAATGGGCCAGACCGTAGCCGGGATCGGCCGCCAGAGCCTGCCTGTACATATCCAGCGCCTCCCGGGTGCGGAACTGCTGCTGGAGGGTGAACCCGCGCCGGTACAGCTCAGGAGCCGACCGAACGGAGACTGTCTGTTCAGTGCCTGTCTGTTCAGTGCCTGTCTGTTCAGTGCCATCTTTTTCAGGGGGTGTGTTTTCGGGGACTGTTGTATGAGTATTAGCCTCAGGAAGGGCCTGGCCCTGCCCGTAGGCTGACTGGAAAACCGGCGCCGTCCCGGCCAGAATCAAAGACCCCAGGCCGAGCAGGATCACAGCTTTTGATAAACCCCGGATATGCATATTTTCCTGGTTTTGTTTCAGGGGGCGGCCAGCAGGGCATCCAGGGCCTCTTTCAGCCGGAAGCCGTCCTTGTAATCCTCGTTGAGGCGGATAACCCCGTCGCTGCCTATCAGCGCCGTAATCCCCATGCCGCCGTTATAGGCGTCCATTACCGCTACATCCGCATCGGCCAACACCGTAAAGTCCGTGTAGCCATATGAAACCTGCGCCAGCCGGGATTTGCTCACACTGCCGGAAACAAAGTCCACCAGAAAAAAGCTCACGGTCGGATAGCTTCCCACCACATGCTGCCGCAGGTGGCTCATGTGCACCTCGCATATCGGGCACCACATGGTGAAATAAAGCACCACCGCATCAGCGACGGCAAGCTGGCTGGAAAGGGTCACCGGTACGCCCAGCGAGTCCGGAACGGTGAACTCCGGAGCGGTCTGCCCCACATAGGGGCCTGTGGTCCCCGCATCGTAAACGGATCGTTTATCATCGCCGGAGGGGTTCAGGTCATCCAGCAGCTCGCCGCAGGCTCCTGAGAGGAGCATCGTGCCCGCCAGGAGAAACACCCATAATCCGGCGGAAAGCCATCCCGGCCCCTTCCTTCCTGTTTCAGTAAAACACACGGCTCGCTCCAATGGTATAGCTGTCGGTTATGGGAAAGCTCCGGCCCCAGCCGTTGCGCCGGGGAGAACGGTTCCATGAGCCCTTGACCGTCCAGGACTGATCCGAGGTGGTATAGGATATGCCGGCGGTCTGAGAGCGCTTCCGGAAGCCGGAATTGGGGTCCACCCGGCCGTCCAGACTGGTTTTTCCCTCCCGCAGGTCTGCCTGGGTCAGGGAATAGGTGATGGTATCCGCCTCCTCCAGAAACTGAGTATAACCAAGCCCCAGGCTCCACATGCTGCGGTCCCCCAGCTTCTTGCGGTATGGGTTCACATACTGCCCGTTCTCCCTGTTTACGGGGCGGGAAAAATGAACTCCGTGGGACAGGTTGAAGGTGAGACTCCAGGGGTACACGGATTTTTCCACCATCAGGTTTGCATCCGCGCGGTAGAATCCCTTGCCGGTTATATCGAAGTTGTTTTCCACGGAGTCATAGGGTGATATTCCCGTGGGAATCAACAGCGCGGCCCCCAGATACACAGCCGGTTTCAGATCCTGGATGCTGTTGACCTGATACACGCAGGTGATGGTATCGAAGGTCTCATACCAGAACCCCAGGCTGGTGTCCCCCAGCCCCCGTGTGCTGTATGACGACCCGGCATAGCGGGTGCTGTTCCATACATAGGGCACCACCAGGCTGGCCTGCCAGTTGGGAGCCAGCCGGTAGGCCCCGCCGGGGGTAAGCCTGTACTGGGCAAGCCGTGAGCCGGGGGGGTCGGGCTTCTGCCTTCCCTTTTCGTCCCAGAACCCGTCGTAGTATTCCAGGCCCAGGGAAAGATCCGCCATGTAGTCGGTAAACTTGGGCAGGACCAGCCCGGATGAGGCCCCGCCGCCGCAGCAGGAGGCCGCCCCGGCCATGGTTGGGGACAGGGATAGGCCAATGAACAGCCATACAAACACCCACAGAAAAGGCCCCGTGGCCCCAAACAGCATGGATAGCGCCGATCCCCGGCCCTGCATGGGCCGGCGGCGGAGCAAGAGGCTACTCACAGCAATCCTCTCCCCCGCCTGAACCCAGGTTGAAGATGGCGTTCTGATTCATCGCTCCCGGAGCGTTTCCGTCGGTGGTTTTCAGTTCGCCGTTGACGATAACCTGCACGTTGAACATGCCCTCTGTGTGC
>JAOUPZ010000056.1 GCA_029879595.1 Deltaproteobacteria bacterium
GCCGGTCTTGCTGCTGGCGGTCTTGCTGCTGGCGGTCTTGCTGCTGGCGGTCTTGCTGCTGGCGGTCTTGCTGCTGGCGGTCTTGCTGCTGGCGGTCTTGCGCATGAAGGTCTCCAGCCTGCCAGCCTGGGAAGGTGTCAGCTCCAGACCCAGCTTGGTCCTCCTCCACAGGATGTCCCCGGCCTCCTCGGCCCATTCCTCCCGCATGAGAAACAGCACCTCCCGCTCGTAGAGCCCCCCTCCGAAGTGAAGCCCCAGATCGTCCAGAGCGCCCGCTCCCTCCAGCAGGTCAGCGGCTCTGCTCCCGTAGCTCCGGGCCAGCCGCCCGGCCAGCGGCTCCGGCAGCCAGGGGTGGTTCTCCACCAGGTTTTGACAAAGACGTTCCACCCCCCCCGGAGGCAGATCCCCCCCCGGCAGGGGCGCTCCGGCCGTCCAGGGCCGTCCATCCCGGGGCAGCCAGGGTGCCAGCCTGTCCAGCACCTTCTCGGCCAGGGCCCGATAGGTGGTCAGCTTGCCCCCATATACCGTCAGCAGCGGCGGCTCCCCCTCCGGGCAGTCCAGTTCCAGCAGATAGTCCCTGGTGACGCTGGACGAGCTCCGGGTGGGATCATCCACCAGGGGCCGCAGCCCGGCATAGCTCCAGACGGCCTGTCCGGGTTCCAGGGCGGTCTTCAGGTAGCGGTTGGCCGCCTCGCACAGGTAGGCGGCCTCTTGCGGAGAGGCCTTGGCATCACCGGGCTCGTCATTGAAATCAACCTCGGTGGTGCCAACAAGCGTATAGGCATCAAGGTAGGGTATTATGAACACCACCCGTCCATCAGTGTTTTGCAGCAGATAGGCCTGGTGTCCGCTGTATAGGCGCGGCACCACGATATGGCTGCCCTTGACCAGCCGCAGGTGCAGCTCCGGCTTTCCGCCGCCGGCGGCGGCTCTCAGGTCGTGGTGTATCCTTTCGGCCCAGGGCCCCCCGATGTTCACCAGCATCCGGGCCAGCACGCGGCTGCGCTTCCTGTTGCGCATATTCTCCAGTTCGGCTTCCCACAGCGGCGGGCCGCCGCTTTTGCCGCTGCCGCCGTCCTTGGCCTGCCCGATGCGCCGGGCGGTAACGAACCGGGTCCGCGTAAGAATGTTCCCTCCCCGGCGAAAGGCGTCCAGGGCCGTCATCACCACCAGCCGGCTGTCGTCCACCTGACAGTCCGAGTATACAAATCCCCGGGAAAATCCGGGGGCCAGCGGGGCTCCGTAGTCGTGGGTTGAAAGGTTCACCCCCTGCGAGCCTTTCAGGACGCGCCGTCGCGCCAGCAGGTCGTAGAACAGCAGCCCCAGGCGCATCATCCACGCCGGGCGCAAAAGGGAGTTGTGGGGAATCACGAAGCGCAGGGGATGGACCAGGTGCGGGGCCATGCTCAGCAGCACCTCGCGTTCCTTCAGGGATTCGTGCACCAGGCGGAACTCGAAATGCTCCAGATAACGCAGGCCGCCGTGAATCAGCTTGCTGGAGGCCGACGAGGTGGCGCAGGCAAGATCCCCCTGATCGCACAGAAGCACCCGCAGCCCCCGGCCCACCGCATCCCGGGCCACTCCCACGCCGTTTATGCCTCCCCCGATCACCAGCAGGTCGTATACCTCCTCCCGGCTTTCAGGAGGGGTAAAAGTCTGTTCGGAGGTTGTCTTTCCTGCCCTGGCCATGTTTTCCTTGAATGATAGCTGATCGCCGCGCACATCCAGCCTTCAGCATATCAGCAAACCCGAGGGGGCCGATAGAGCATTTCCTGGGGCGGGAGAGATTCGGCTTTGCACCCGGCAGTTTGACCTTTGCAACTGGCAGATTGACAAAGCCCCACCGGGCCGTTAGGCTCATTTAATTACGGTTTGATGCGGATTTCAGCCTGAGACAGGCGTGAGGACTGGTGCCGCTAAATTCAATGGCAGGTCCGCTGCGGCCCGGAAAGATGTCACCACGGCAGGATCGATAAACGAAATACAGCAGCGCGGCCGGTTCGGGATGAGGGTATCCCCGACAGGTTCTCCTGGGCTCCTTTTGGGCATGAAGATCCATCTTTCCGAGATCAGCGAAGACGGCGTGGAGCGCTCCCTGCGGATCAGCACCGCGGAAATGCCGCGTCTGACGGAGGTGCTGGGGGAGCAGGAAGGGATGGTGGAGGCCAGCCTGCTGATGAAGAACCACGGGGGGAATGTGGATGTCCGGGGCGGCCTGCGGGCTGAACTGAAGGCGCCATGCCAGCGCTGTCTTGATCCGGTGAGCCTGGATATTGACGAGGCGATTCAACTGAGCCTGGCTCCCCTTGAAAGCTATGCCGAAGCGGAAGGCGACCTGCACCTGGGATCGGCCGAGCTGGATATGAGCTATTATGAGGGGGATACGATTGACCTGACCAGGCTGCTGGAAGACGAATTGCTGCTGATGCTGCCTGATTCGGTGGCCGAAATTGATGACGAGGACCGGTGCATGGTCTGCGAACGGAAAATGGAAGACCTGTACAGTTCCGGGGGTGACGATGCGGATGATCACCCCTTTGCCGGTATGAAGACCCTGCTGAAGGGTGAAAAGGACTAACAGTAATAATGATGGCTACGCCGGCGCCGAAGCGCCGGGTTTGAAAACTCAATTTAACGGAGCAAGGAAAAATGGCAGTACCACAGGAGAAAACCTCCAAGCGCCGGCGCAATCAGCGGCGCAGCCACCACGCCCTCAAAGCGCCCACCATGATCGGCTGCGGCAACTGCGGCGCCCTGATAGCGCCCCACCGCATCTGCCCGGAGTGCGGGCATTTCAAGGGCCGGGAAGTTATTGAGGTGGAAAACTACTAGCCCGGTCCAGTCTGCCGCCAGCAGTACAGCCGGCGGCAGGCATTAGTCCGGGTTTTTTTCCGACCGGCTGTTCCCCCCAGGGATGAACGTTCCAATAGGCGCGGCATGACCGCCTGTACGAGTTATGGTTGAACCAATGACCGTAATATCGCTTGATGCGATGGGCGGAGATTTCGCTCCCAGGACACCCGTCGAGGCGGCGGTGGAGTCCGTGCGCAAGGGCGGCCTGCGGGTCAATCTGGTGGGACAGGCCCAGGCGCTGGAACAGGAGCTGGCACGGCTCCGATACACATTTCGGGAAAACCATTCAGAACCCCTGGGGATAACGGATACCCCCGAGTTCCTGGCAATGGAGGAATCACCCTCGGCCATCCTGCGTGAAAAGCCCAGGGCCTCGGTGAGGCTGGCCTGCGAACTGGTCGCACAGGGCAAGGCCGGAGCAGTGGTCAGCGCGGGGCACAGCGGCGCCCTCATGATAGCCGGCAAACACCTGCTGGGCACCCTGCCCGGCGTGGACCGGCCCGCAATTGCCACTCCACTGCCCTCCCGGCGCGGCGTGTGCCTGCTGCTGGATTCCGGGGCCAACGTGGACTGCAAGCCGGGATACCTGCTCCAGTTCGCCAGGATGGGACGCATCTATGCCAGGGTGGTGCTGGGCTGCGAGTCGCCCCGGGTGGCCCTGTTGAGCAACGGCTCGGAGCCGGGCAAGGGCAACGAGCTTATCCGGCAGGTATATCCGCTGATGGAGCGGCAGATTGAGGGGTTCATCGGCAATCTGGAGCCGGGAGACCTGTTCCGGGGCCGGGCTGATGTCATCGTCTGCGACGGCTTTGTGGGCAATATGGTGCTCAAGACTGCGGAGGCCACCGGCTCACAGCTGAGGCGCTACTTCCGCGATGCCGGGGGGCGCTCACCGCTGAGCTGGATCGGAACCAGGCTGATGGGAAATATGTTCTTCCAGATGCTCCGCCACACCGACCGCAGCGAAATCGGGGGGTCCATGCTGCTGGGACTGAAGGGTGTGGCCGTGGTGGCCCATGGATCTTCCAACGCCAGGGCCATGAGAAACGCCATTGAAATGGCGCAAAGATGCGCGGCCAGCAATCTGATGGAGGCGCTGGACGAGGCTTTCGCGGGGGAAGTCTGAAAAAGTAGCGGCGGACAGAAGTAACGGCATCCCCACCGGCGGTTTTTCATCGCCCGGCCGGAACTGGCTCCCGGGATGCGAAAAACAATCATCAAAACCGAGGTGTTCAAGTGGGTACAGGACTTATTTTTCCCGGACAGGGATCGCAGCAGGTGGGCATGGGCGCGTCTTTCGTTGAGCACCACGCCCTGGCCCGGCAATTGTTCGAAGAGGCGGGCGACGCCCTGGGGTTCGACCTGAAAAAACTCTGCCTGGAGGGCCCTGAGGAGGAACTTACCCTGACATACAACTCCCAGGCGGCCATCCTCACCGTTTCCACCATTGCCCACCGCCTGCTGGCGGAACGGGTGGAGCTCGCACCTGCCGCCCTGGCCGGGCACAGCGTGGGCGAGTATTCCGCGGTGGTGGCGGCGGGTGCCCTGGAGTTCCGGGATGCCGTGCTGACGGTCTACAAGCGCGGGCAGTTCATGCAGGGCGCCACGCCGGTGGGCGTGGGGGCCATGGCGGCCATCCTGGGTCTTGAAGCTGATGAGGTGGAACGGCTCTGCGCCGAGGCGGCCCAGGGACAGGTGGTGCAGCCGGCCAACTTCAACACCCCGGGCCAGATAGTTATCAGCGGCCATGCCGAGGCCGTGGGCAGGGTGCTGGAAAAGGCCAAGGGCAAGCTGCTGGCGGTTAGCGCGCCCTTCCATTCCCCACTGATGCAGCCCGCCGCGGACAACATGCGCGAGGTTCTGCAGGCCCTGCGGTTCAGCAATGCCCGCTGGCCGGTGGTCGCCAACGTAGACAACAGGTTCATCAGTGACGCCGCGGAGTTCCCGCAATCGCTGGAAAACCAGATTGTGGCTCCGGTGCGCTGGGCCGAGGGGGTGAGCGCCATGCTCGCCGCCGGGGTGGACACCTTTCTGGAATTTGGCCACGGCAAGGTGCTGGCGGGAATGATGAAGCGTATTGACAAAACGGCCCGCACCCTTAATGTGTATGATGAGGAATCGTTGACGCAAACCATCCAGGCCCTGCAGGGGTGACCGGGGAGCGCCGATGCCAGGAACAACCAGCAGGCGAACATAAAAGGCGAAACGATATGAAACTTGAAGGGAAAGTTGCTCTGATCACCGGTGCCGGAAGAGGTATCGGACGGGCCATCGCGCTTGAACTGGCCGGCGAGGGCGCCGATCTGGTGGTTGCCGATATCAGTCAGGGGCCGGTTGATGAAACCAGGGCCGAGATTGAGGCCCTGGGCAGGAAGGCCCTGGCCCTGGTGGGTGATGTCACCAGTCTGGAAAGCATGGAGCAGGTTACCGCCAAGGCCCTGGAATCCTTCTCCAGAATAGACATACTGGTGAACAACGCGGGCATCACCAAGGACAACCTGTTCATGCGCATGAGCGGGGATGAGTGGAAGGCCGTGATGAGCGTCAATCTGGACGGGGTTTTCAACTCCACCCGCCCGGTGGTGAAGACCATGATCAAGCAGCGCTCCGGCAGGATCATCAACATTTCCTCGGTGGTTGGCTTCTCCGGCAATCCGGGGCAGGTGAACTACAGCAGCACCAAGGCCGCGCTGATGGGATTCACCAAATCCCTGGCCCGCGAACTGGGCTCGCGGGGGGTCACCTGCAATGCTGTTGCTCCCGGCTTCATCCAGACCGACATGACCGACAAACTGGCCGATGAACATAAAAAGGCCCTGCTGTCCCAGATTCCCCTGGGAAGGATGGGGTCGGCCCAGGACATTGCCAAGGCGGTGTCATTCCTGGCCAGTGATGACGCGGGATACATCACCGGGACGGTGATTCACGTCAACGGCGGGATGTACTGAGAGCCGGTTGGCGGGACGACTTGCGGGTGCTCCCGCCCTTGGGATATACAGGTTGGACGTGGTGAAGGACATAAGCCGCAAAACGCCTGCCCGGATCCGGGGGAAGGGCCTCGCCGGGCATATGCCCGAGGTTTCTTTTCGTGGAATAACAACCTGATGCCAGCGGGCCGTGACGGGAGTTGACGGGTGCCAAAGGGTGCCCCGAAAAAGTACGGCTTGAAAGTTTTTCCTGGTTGTAGTTTTAAATAGAAGATGCAAGGGTGTTGAAAAGGCGGAATATCTTTCTTGATTGGATCAATTTTCCCGGACAGGGAGCCTGATCCATATTAAAGTTGCTGTCGTTTGCAGTTAAGGGTGAACTTAAATATTAACGGCGAGCATCCCTTTGGAATGCGCCATCGGAAACGCCGGGCCTCAATCCCGGCGGAAACGAAAATCCAACAGCAAAGGAGCCTGTTAAATGGACGTAGCTTCTAAAATCAAACAAATTATCGCCGAGCAGCTTGGTGTTGACGAACCGGAAATCAAGCCCGAATCACACTTTGTGGATGACCTCGGCGCGGACTCCCTGGACCAGGTGGAACTGGTGATGGCTCTGGAGGAGGAATTCGGCATTGAGATTCCCGATGAGGAAGCCGAGAAGATCACCACAGTCGAAGCGGCGATCAACTACGTCAACGAAAACCGCTGAGAACTAGCGGAAGCAGAAATCCGCGAATGGGCTGAAACCCCGCTCAACCTGCCTTTAAAAGGCCCGGGTTTCCGGAATGCATTCCGGTAAGACCGGCGGCCCTTAAAGGCAAAAGGCCGGTTGCCTGGAACATGGCAATCCCGGCATTATGCAGGGGGCGGGGGTTCGCGGCGCTGGGCTGCATTTTGATTTGCAACAGTTCCCGCCAAGATTAATTTTAACACCCCCCTTTTCAGGGAAAGAGATGAGAAAAAAGATCGTCGTCACAGGACTGGGTTGCGTTTCTCCGTTGGGCAATAATGTGGCAGATGTCTGGGCCAAGGCCTCCCGGGGCGAGGGAGGAATAGACCTGATAACCCGTTTCGATGCCTCGGAATACCGCAGCCAGATGGCCGGCGAGGTGAAGGACTTCGACCCCGGCGACATAGTGCCTCCGTCGGAGCGCAAGAAGATGGACATCTTCATACAGTACGCCCTGGTCGCAGCCCGGGAGGCCCTGGACGACGCCGGTCTGGATATCACAGACGAGATTGCTAACGATGTGGGAGTCTCGGTGGGTGTCGGGCTGGGCGGCCTGTCGTCCATTGAAAAATATCACAGCGTGGTTGTGGAAAAGGGCCCCAAGCGGATCACCCCGTTCTTCATTCCCATGGTCATCTCCAACATGGCCTCCGGGCAGATATCGCTGTACTACAAATGCCGCAACTACAACTCATCCACCGCCTCGGCGTGCTCCTCGTCCAATCATTCCATCGGGGATGCGGCGCGGATCATTGAGCGGGGTGATGCCAAGGTGATGGTGGTGGGAGGCGCGGAGTCTACGGTGACCCCCCTGGGAATAGGCGGGTTCGCCGCCATGCACGCCCTTTCCACCCGCAATGACGACCCCAGGCGGGCCTCGCGCCCCTATGACCGTGACCGGGATGGATTCGTGCTGGGCGAGGGCAGCGGCATTATGATCATCGAGGACTACGAGTTCGCCAAGGCCCGCGGCGCCCGCATTTATTGCGAGCTGGCCGGCTACGGCTTCAGCTCCGATGCCTATCACATGACCGCCCCCAATACCGACGGCCCCAGCCGGGGCATGCTGATGACGCTCAAGGACGCGGGCATCGACCCGGCCGAGCTGGACTATATAAACACCCATGGCACCTCCACTCCTGCGGGTGACATAAACGAGATCAACGCCATCAAGCTCACCCTGGGCGATGCGGCCAAAAAGGTTTCCATCAGTTCCAGCAAGTCCATGACCGGGCACCTGCTGGGAGCCGCCGGGGCGCTGGAGGCGGTGATTACCATCAAGGCCATGGAGGCGGGGCTGGTTCCCCCCACCATCAACATTGAGAACCTGGACCCGGAATGTGATCTTGACGTAACTCCCAACAAGCCCCGGGAGCGCAAGATCAGGACTGCCCTTTCCAACAGCTTCGGCTTTGGGGGCACCAACGCCTCCCTGGCATTCAAGGCGCTTTGAGCCCTGGGGCCGAAAACTGGCAGAACTAAGGACAGAAACTCATGACTCAGACCGGATTACGTTTCAGCAAGGATCACGAATGGGCCCGCCAGGAAGGCGACCTGGTTACCGTGGGAATCACCGATTACGCCCAGCATCAGCTTACCGACATTGTGCTGGTGGACCTGCCCCCGGTGGGCAAAAAGGTTGCGGCGGGTGACCCGGTGGTGGTGGTGGAATCCACCAAGCGGGTGGCCGATGTATACTCCCCGGTGGCCGGAGAGGTGGCCGAAGTAAATACGGAACTGGAAGGCGCACCGGAACTGGTCAATGAGGAGCCTTACGGCAAGGGGTGGATGGTCAGGATAAAGGCTCCGGGCGCCAGTCTGGATTCCCTGATGGACGAAGCCGCCTACCAGGCCTATGTGGAGGAGCAGGGCTAGCAGCAGACCCCCCGCAGCAGGGAGCCCCTGAAGGCTCAGAAAGGCAGGTTGGGGAAGGCCTCCAGATCCAGCCCGTCATGCAGGCCGGCCTCCAGCCGGTAGGCCGCCAGGCATCCCACCATGGCCGCATTGTCGGTACAGAGCGCCGGCGGCGGACAGAAGAATCCCAGTCCGGCCTCGGCGCAGGCCGCCTCGAAATTCCTCCGCAGAGCCCGGCTGGCCGCCAGCCCCCCCGATATGGTGATGTTTTTTACGCCCGTCTGTCTGGCCGCCCGCAGGGTCTTGGCCACCAGAACCTCGCTCACCGCCGCGAAGAACGCCGACAGCACAGGCCCGGCCTCACCCTCATCGCGGGGTGGAGCGCCGCCGCGGTCCCTGAGAAAGTACATCATTGCCGTCTTGAGTCCGCTGAAGGAGAAATCCAGCCCCGGCGCGGCCAGCATGGGGCGGGGGAAGTCGTAGGGCCCGGCTGCGTGCTCCATGGCCATCCGGTCCACCACCGGCCCGCCGGGCATGGGATGGCCGAACATCTTGGCCACCTTGTCCACGCACTCTCCGGCAGCGTCGTCCACCGACCGGCCGATGATCTCCCAGTCAAAGTGGTCCTGCTGCAGGATCAGCAAAGTATGCCCCCCCGCAGCCACCAGGTGCACCAGCGGAAAGGGCAGCTCTCCATGCACCAGGAAGTTGGCATAAGGGTGGGCCTCAATGTGGTTTATGCCGATCAGGGGGATTTTCAACAGCCAGGCCAGTGACTTGGCCACGGTCATGCCCACCAGAATGGCACCGATTAGCCCCGGCAGGTTGGAAACCGCCACGGCGGACAGATCCTCCAGGGCGATGGGCCGTCCGGCTTTTTCTCCGGCGGCCGCCAGGGCCCGGTCCAGCAGGGGGTGGATTACCTCCAGATGCTTGCGCGAGGCCCGCTCGGGCACCACGCCGCCGAACTCGGCATGATCGGCGTACTGCGACAGGGTGACGCTGGCCAGTATGTCCCGGCGACCGGACAGGATGGCCAGGGAGGTGTCATCGAAGGTGGTATCGATGGCCAGGCAGAGATTGTTCAGGGCGGGGCCGTTCATGGCGGCTTTGTTCATGCTGGTTTTTTTCATACTGGCTTTGTTCATACTGGCGGCCTCCAGGTGCGGAAGGCCTCCGACTTGATATATATGGGTCCGGCGGGCGGAGGGCTGCCGGCTGGGGCATCCAGGAAATCCCTCAGGCCCAGGCCCAGCAGGCGCAGCCCGTCGTGGCCGGCGTCCCGGGCGGGGAGCATGTTCAGCCCGGCGTATGGTTCCTCGGTAATGCCTCCGCTCAGGCGTTTCAGCAGTACCGGCTCTGCTCCTATGCGCTGTGCCAGGGCTCCGATGTCATCCAGGCGGATTTCCGCCCCCGGGTGGGGCAGGCCATCCCTGATCACATAGGGGGCGTGGTAGACCTCATTCCGGGCGCAATTCAGCAGCGAGTGGAAGCGTTGCCCTTCCACCGGGTTGGCCTGGGCGGCCAGCAGCCGCAGTGTGTCCACCCCCGCCAGGGGAATGCCGGCCGCGCGGGCGAATGTGAAGGCCATGGCCAGTCCGATCCGGGTGCCCGTGAACGAGCCCGGGCCGCGCGCCGCCACCAGCAGGTGCAGCTCCCTGATATCCAGCCCGGCCCCGGACAGCAATTCCTCCAGCAGGCCCAGCAGGCTGCGGTTGGCTTCCCGGCCAATCAGTTCATGGCGGCAGGCCGCCGGCACCCCATCCTTCAAAATGGCCAGGGATACCCTGTCGGTGGTGGTGTCCAGGGCCAGCGCGTTCATCCCGGAAAGCTCTCCGGGGGCGAACCAGTCTTTCTCCCAGCCCTTCATCGCGGCAGCTCCAGCATGCGCACCTGATGCCCGGTATGCTCGAGAAACCGCAGGAAGTCCTGGCGGGAAAGTGACAGCGTGGCCGTGTTGTCGTTGGGATGGAAGTTTACCGTGTCGTGTTCCAGCAGGCCCTTGTCCAGCAGCACCACCACCTGCCGCTGGGGGTCGTTAATCAGGCCGAAGGGTGAGACCGAGCCCGGCGTGAGCCCCAGCCGGTTCATCAGGCGTTCCGGTGAGGCGAAGCTGAGCGTGCTCTCCTCCAGTTCGGACCGCACGGCCTTGAGGTCCACCCGGCTGTCACTTAGAGCTACCAGCAGGTAGTGGCGATCCCCTTTTTTATTGCGCAGGAACAGGTTTTTGAAATGCCCCCCCGGCAGGTGTCCGTACAGGGTGTCCGCCTGCTGGACGGTAAAAGCCGCCTCGTGGTCGTGCCGCCGGTAGGCTATCTGAAGCTCTTCCAGGATCTGATACAGGTTGCTGCCCATGTCGGTTATCTTTCCAGGTGTGTCAGGCCTTCGCCCCGCCGTGGTGTTCCGGTGTCCGGTCGCGGATGGCCTCCAGGGCTTTGGCGTATGTGCGGCGGCATCCCGCTGCCTTTATGAAGCGGCCCTGGGAGTTGTCCGGGACCGGGTCCAGCCTGATTTCCAGCCAGTCCTCGCCCGCCAGCAGCCTGCGGGCCTCCCGGGGCCACTCCACCAGAGAGATCCCCCGGGGGTTTATCCAGTCGTCCCTGTCCAGTTCCAGCAGGGACTCCGGGTCTTCCAGGCGGAACAGGTCCACATGGAACACGCTCCTGATTCCCGGATAGACATTCACCAGGGTGTAGGTCGGGGAAATTACCACCGCCGGGTTTACTCCCAGGGCCTCGCATATGGCCTTGATCAGGGTGGTCTTTCCGGAGCCCATCTCGCCTTCCAGCAGCACAATGGCATTCTCGGGCAGCGCCGGCCCCAGCCGCAGGCCCAGCGCCCGGGTTTCCGCCAGGCTTTCCAGCCTCAGCGTCACCTCCTCCACCGGCCCGTTTTGCTCCTGCTCCTGTTCCCGCAATGCCTGCATTACCGCCTCAAGGTTTTTCCATCGGCCATAAACAGCCGGTTGTAGCTTCCCGCCAGTAAAGCTAGAATGGTCTCTACCCGTCATTAAAGCATACATGACGTCCAGGAAAACAACACACGGAGCAGGTATTTTTTAGGCTTATCGGGGAGTTCAGGCTGCCATGCCAATGATTGTAAATGAGAAGATGCGTATCCATTATCGCGTGGAGGGAGAGCGGGGGGCCTTTCTGCTGCTACACCACGGGCTTTTCGGTTCCCTGCGGGACTGGTATGAAACCGACTGGGTGAAGGAGCTTTCCGGGGAGTTCCGGCTGATCCTGGTGGATTCCAGAGGCCATGGGCGCTCCGACCCGGTGGGTTCCCCGGGGGATTTCACCCTGGAGGGGCTGGCCAGGGACGTGGTGGCCGTGCTGGACGAGCTCAACATACGCAACTCCCACTATCTTGGATACGGTCTGGGAGCCATGGTGGGCTTTGAGCTGATCCGCAACCATCCGGAGCGCCTGCGCATTACCATGCTGGGCGGTGAGGTGCCCTATGTCACCGCCGAGTCGGTGGAAACATGGAACAGGTGGAGCCGGACGCTGGCTCAGGAATCGCTGGCGGGACTGGTGGCCAAATTAAAGGAGGAACGGCTCTTTTCGGGGATAGCCCCTTCGGAAAGGGAGGCCGGGGACGCCTGTGAGGAAATGATCCTGCAAGGGCTCTGCGCTCATAAGCCCTG
>JAOUPZ010000346.1 GCA_029879595.1 Deltaproteobacteria bacterium
CGCCACGGTGTGCCTCCAGACGGGAACCACCACCGAACTCAATCTGGCGGATTACTTCCGGGCCAACGGCATGAAGTACAAGCCGGTGCTGTTTGAGAAGACCGACGATGTGAGGCTGGCCTACGAGGCGGGACGCTGCGATGTCCACACTTCGGACGCCTCCCAGCTGGCCGCTCAGCGCAGCGCCATGAAAAACCCGGACGAGCATGTGATCCTGCCCGAGATTATCTCCAAGGAGCCCCTGGGGCCGGCCGTACGCCATGGCGACAACCAGTGGGCCGATGTGGTGCGCTGGGTGCTCAACGTGCACATCATCGCCGAGGAGAAGGGCGTTACCCAGGCGAACGTGGCGAGCATTGCCAAGTCCACCCAGGATCCCGACACGCAACGCACCCTGGGCCAGAACGGCTCCTTCTGGACCGATATCGGCCTGACCAACGATGCTCCCATCAACGCCATCAAGGCCGTGGGCAACTACGGCGAGATCTTTGAGCGCAACGTGGGCAAGAAAACCCCCCTGGCCCTGGAGCGCAACCTCAATGAGCGCTGGGACAAGGGCGGTATCCTTTTTGCTCCCCCGGTTCGCTGACCGGATTTTCGCTCGCCTGAACGGCCCGGCCTGAAAACCGGTCGGGCCGACATCCGGGGCGGAAACACATAAAGAGCCGCACCACGCAATCCTTTTTACCGTGCGGCTTATTTTCTCCCTTTTCAATTAAGCCAGCATACAGGGCAATTCCGGCTGTTCATCCCAGGATCAGATGACAGAAAACGGCAATACTACAACGGTGATTTCTATCTCCTGGTGGAGAAACCAGCAGGTTAGAGCGGTGATTTACCAGATAATTGTGCTGAGCCTCCTGCTGGGGGCGATCCTGCTCATTTTCAAAAACACCATGACCAACCTGGAAGAACGGGGCATCTCCTCCGGGTTCAAGTTCCTGTCCAACGAGGCAGGGTTCGGTATGAGCGAGGCGCTGCCCATTCCCATGCCGCACGGCACCTTCCTGGCGTTCATTTTCACCTTCATGGCCGGGCTGGTGGTGGCATTCCTGCTCAACAGGATGCAGGCCGCCCGGGGCAAAACCATCGGTGACAGCACTTTTCTCGTGCTGACGGTCATTTTCTTTCTGTTCGTAATCCCCGGCTCGATACTGTATTTCATGGGCGACAGAATCGTCTCGTCAACCTATACAGAAACCAGCAGCTACGCCATGGGGCTGGTCACCGGGCTGCTTAACACGCTCAAGGTTTCTTTCCTGGGCTGTGTGCTGGCCACCTTGCTGGGACTGGTCATCGGCATCAGCCGGCTGTCCACCAACTGGCTGGTGAGCCATCTGGCGGCCGCCTTTATCGAGACCATCCGCAACATTCCTCTGCTGCTGCAGCTGTTCTTCTGGTACCACGCGGTTCTGATGGCCCTGCCCGGGGTGCAGGACAGCATCAAGCTTGCCAGCGTGGTGATCCTGAACAACCGGGGCGTCTATCTGCCCGATCCGGAAGGCACGGCCTCGTTCGGATTGTTCACCGTGGCCATCTTCCTGGCGCTGGTGGCCATTTATTTCCGCGTCAGGCACGTCAACCAGATCCGGGACCGCACCGGGGAGCAGTTGCCGGTGCTGATGCCCTCGCTGGCGGTGCTGGTAGGTTTGCCGGCCCTGGTGTGGATCATCTTTGGAAGCCCCTTTACCTTGTCCTACCCGGTGCTGGGAGGCTTCAACTTCTCAGGGGGGCTCTGGCTCAGCCCGGAATTCGCCGCCATGCTCTTCGGTTTGGTGATATACACTTCGGCCTTTATCGCCGAGATAGTCCGCAGCGGCATTGAGGCCATCAGCAAGGGCCAGCGCGAGGCCGCCATGTCCCTGGGGCTGCGTCCCGGGCACACCATGCGGCTGGTGATCCTGCCCCAGGCCATGCGGGTGATCATTCCGCCGCTGACCAGCCAGTATCTCAACCTGACCAAGAACTCCTCGCTGGGGGTGGCCATCGCCTATCCTGAACTGGTCAGTGTGGGGGGCACCATTCTCAACCAGAGCGGGCAGGCCATAGAAATCATCTTCATCACCATGTGCATTTACCTGACGTTCTCCCTGCTCATATCCATGTTCATGAACTGGTACAACGCGAAAAACAAACTGGTGGAGAGATAAATGACAATGGCAAAGGAACAGCTGAACCCGTCAGGTGCCGCCCCCATGGAGAAACCGCCAAAAATCACCCATGGCGTGTTGGGATGGATGCGGATAAACCTGTTCAGCGACTGGTACAACACCATCCTGACCATTCTGGCGCTGTACTTGGTTTTTTTGATCATCAGGGCGGTGGTGGACTGGGGTCTGATATCCGCCACCTTCGGCATGTCTCCGGACAGCTGTCGTCAGGGTGAAGGGGCCTGCTGGGGGGTGGTGGGCCATTTCTGGGGCCTGTTCATGGTGGGAACCTACCCCTATGAGCTGCGCTGGAGGATCGGCCTGGTCCTGTTTATCATCGTGGCCATGGGGCTGGCCTCCCGGCACAGCGCCTTGCGGAGCAACCGCTGGTACTGGGCGGCCTGGGTGGCGCTGGTTGTGCCGGTGTTCCTGCTGATCCGGGGTTCTTCCATCCTGGGCCTGGAGGTGGTGGATTCCACCCTGTGGGGCGGGCTCCTGTTGACCATGATGCTCTCGGTGGTGGGAATAATCGTATCGTTTCCCATATCCATCGTGCTGGCGCTGGGACGCCGCAGCGAAATGCCCATCATCAAGGCTCTCAGCGTGGGTTATATCGAGCTGTTCCGGGGGGTGCCCCTGATCACCATCCTGTTCATGGCCTCGGTGATGCTGCCCCTGTTCTTTCCGCCGGGCTTCTCCGTGGACAAGGTGCTGCGGGCCCAGATCGGCATCATCATGTTCTACTCGGCGTATCTGGCCGAGGTTGTGCGGGGGGGGCTGCAGGCCATTCCCAAAGGGCAGGAAGAGGCCGCCAAGGCCCTGGGGCTGGGTTACTGGCAAACCATGATTCTGATCGTTATGCCCCAGGCCCTGCGCGTAGTTATCCCGCCACTGGTGGGTACGTTCATCCAGCTTTTGAAGGACACCTCACTGGTCTCCATTGTCAGCCTGATAGATCTGCTGGGGGTGGCCCATGTGACGACCCAGAACCCGGACTGGCTGGGCCGGGTGGTTGAGGCCTATGTGTTTGTCGGGTTCCTGTACTGGGTGATCTGCTTCAGCATGTCACGCTACAGCGTCTCCCTGGAAAAGAGATTCAAGGCCGGGCAGTATTAACCCCCGGGGCGGGGCTCCGGAGCAGGATCACAGGGAACTTAACAAAAAGAATTTCAAACCAGAGAAAACCATGAATGCCACCAAACCCGCCAGGGCTGAAGAACCAATCATTGAGATGCGCCACGTCAACAAGTGGTA